>JAZRUQ010000082.1:0-26219 GCA_045652605.1 Erysipelotrichaceae bacterium | reverse complement strand
CCATTGTTTCTGTGCTTTACACTTTTTGGTGCAAGTGAACGCCGAGAAGCAGTTAAACCGCAAAAGAGTTCAGGTGGATTGAAGAAAGTCTTCAATACTTTGATTCACAATGATCAGCTCAGATGGATTGCGATCATCTTCCTGATTCAGCAGGTAGGCAATGGTCTTGTGATTGGCGGTGTTGGTTCAACTTATATTTACTTTACTTATGGCTATGAAGGTGGTCTGTATTCACTCTTTACAACCGTCGGCATGTCCGCGACTGCCTTTTTGATGGTGTTCTATCCTGCAATTTCAAAACGTATTCCACGTAAGAAACTGATGAACATTATGGCTGTGATTTCTGTTGTGGGGTATGTGATGATGGTGGCTTCTGCAGTGATTCCATCCATTGGATTTGCACTTCTTGTAGTAGGATACATGTTGTCGAACTTTGGTCAGTACTGCTACTATCTGGTCATGATGATTTCCATCATCAATACAGTTGAATACAATGAACTGAAAACAGGAACACGCGATGAAGCGATTATTGCTTCCGTGCGTCCATTTATGACGAAAATGGCATCTGCTTTGATTGTCATGATTACGACAGGCAGCTACATGCTGTTTGGTGTAACAAAGATTACCAATCAGATTTCTGATTTTGAAAGCGCAGCAGCATCAGGGCTTCTTTCAGAAGCGGACAAGCTTATGAATATTTCATCTTTATTGTCGAATGTAGAAGCAGGGCAGAGTTTTGGTCTTCTGATGTGCATGACCGTACTTCCATGTGCATTGATGCTGATTTCTAATGCAATGTATCAGAAAAAGTACACATTGGATGAAGCGGAATATGAACGTATTTTAAAAGAACTTGAAAAAAGATAGGAGCTTTTTATGATTCGTCAATTAAACAATCTGTTTGTTTTGGATACTGACAAGACGACTTATGCGTTTGCGTTGCTTCCTACAGGTCATCTGGAACATCTGTATTATGGTTCAAGACTGAACATTGACAATGCGGATGAAGTAATGACACTCTTTGAAAAAAGAATCGTTTTAGCGGGCAATGCGGTCTGTTACAGCGCTGAAACACCATCCCTTGGGTTAGAAGATGTCTGTCTTGAAATGTCTTCCTATGGCAAAGGAGATATTCGTGAGCCCTTTATTGAGGTGACACATGCAGATGGCAGCTGTACTTCGGATTTTCTGTTTGAAAAAGCAGAAATCATTGAAGGGAAAAGATTGCTTGAAACACTTCCTTCATCTTATGCAGAAGATACATCATGTGCTGGGCTGATTCTGATATTAAAGGATAAACAATATGAACTGACTCTTGAATTAACCTATCATGTGTTTGAACAGATGAATGTCATCACACGTTCTGCAAAACTGATCAACACATCCTGTGAAAAGATTACGCTTGAGCGTCTGATGAGTACGCAGCTTGATTTAGCTGATGATGGATGGATTTTAAGCAGTTTCCATGGTGCATGGGCACGTGAAATGAATCGTGTGGATATGCCGACAGGACCTGTAAAAGTTATCAATTCATCTTATTGTGGTGTTTCATCCAACCGTTCCAATCCTTTTGTGATGCTTTCAAGAAAAGAAACTACAGAAACACAGGGACAATGTTATGGCTTGAATCTGGTTTACAGTGGTAATCATTATGAAGCAGTAGAAGTCAATGCATTTGGCAAGACTCGTGTTGTAACGGGAATCAATCCTGCATCTTTTCAGTTTCATTTAAATCCAGATGAATCTTTTGAAGCGCCAGAGGCTATCATGACTTACAGTGATGATGGATTCAATGGCATGAGCATAAATCTGCATGCTTTTGTCAGAAACTGCATTGTACGTGGTCAGTGGAAACACAAAATTCGACCTGTTCTGCTGAACAGCTGGGTAGCTGCATATTTTGACATCAATGAACGAAAGCTTCTGAATCTTGCAAAAGCTGGTAAAGATGTAGGAATTGAACTGTTTGTCATGGATGATGGCTGGTTTGGAACACGTGACAATGATACACAGGCTTTAGGTGACTGGACAGCGAATTTGAAAAAACTGCCTCAGGGTGTTAAAGGATTAGCTGAAAAGGTAAATGAAATTGGACTTGATTTCGGTATCTGGATAGAACCGGAAATGGTTAATGTCAATTCCGATCTGTATCGTGCTCATCCTGAATGGGCAATCGCGATTCCAGACAAACCACACTCCGAAAGCCGCAATCAGCGCATTCTGGATTTCTGTAACCCGGAAGTTGTTGATTATATGATTGAATCGATGTCCAATGTTTTCTCATCGGGGAATATCGCTTATGTGAAATGGGATATGAATCGTATTTTCTCTGATTATTATTCTCCATATCTTGATGCACAGCATCAGAAAGAAGTGGCTCATCGATATATGCTTGGTGTGTATCGTCTGATGGATACACTGACAAAACGTTTCCCTGAGATTCTGTTTGAAGGCTGCGCATCAGGAGGCAATCGCTTTGATTTAGGTATCTTGTCTTACTTCCCACAGATCTGGGCAAGTGATGATTCTGATGCAATCTATCGCTCTACAGGGCAGACAGGCTATAGTTATGGTTATCCAATGTCAACGGTAACAGCCCATGTTTCTGATTGTCCAAATCATCAGACATTAAGAAAAACACCTCTGACGACACGTTTCCATGTGGCTGCCTTTGGTGTGCTTGGTTATGAATGTCATTTAGGTGAGATGAACAAAGAAGATATCAAAGAAATCAAGGCTCAGATTGAACTTTACAAACAGTGGCGTGAAGTACTCCAGTTTGGTACATTCTATCGTGGCAGAACACAGGGCAACATAGTTGAATGGACTTGTGTAAGTCCAGATAAGAAAAAAGCTGTAGGTCTTGTCTTACAGAAACTGGTTCATCCAAATACATCATATGAAACGTATACACCGTGTGGTCTTGACCCTGATAAGAAATATCACTTTACAAATCGTCAGCTTCATTTTGATTTGAAAGATTTTGGTTCTCTTGTGAATCAGGTTTCTCCAATTCACATTAAACAGAATGGTCTGCTTCATAATGTGGCAAATTCATTGGTTAAAATGCATGGTGAAAAAGAAGATGCTGTTGCAACAGGAAGGTTGCTGATGCAGGGCATTAAGTTGAAACAAGGATTTGGTGCTACAGGGTATGCTGAAGATATTCGTTTCTTCTCTGACTTTGGCTCACGCATGTATTTCATGGAAGAAGTTGAATAATAAAAAACACGAAGATCATCTTCGTGTTTTTTTGATTCTTTAGAAATAAATGTATTGTAGTCAGCTAAAATCGGAATTTGAAAAAACGAAGAACCATAAGGAATCATGTTTCTTTTTAAACGATGAATTGATACAATGATAGAGATGATGGAGGAATATGTATGTACAGAGAAGAGTATCCTAGACCACAGTTTGTAAGAGAGATGTGGATGAATTTGAATGGTTCATGGCAGTTTGCCTTTGATGATGAAAACAGAGGCTATCAGGAAAACTGGAATAAAAAGGGTGTTGCATTGAATCGCGTGATTGAAGTTCCATTTGCCTATCAAACTGAGTTGAGCGGCATTGGTGATGAAAGTGCACATGATGTGGTATGGTACAAGCGTGAGTTTACATTGGATGAACAGTGGAAAAACAAACGTGTGCTGGTGCATTTTGGGGCAGTGGATTATCGCTGTGAAGTGTATGTGAATGAAATGCTTGTGGGTATGCATGAAAATGGTCATGTTTCCTTCAGTTTTGATATTACTCGTTTTGTGTGCGAGGGTACAAATGAAATCTGCCTGCGTGTAGAAGATCCGTCTTATGATGAGTCCATTCCTCGAGGTAAGCAGAGCTGGCATGAAAAGCCATTTGGTATCTGGTATACCCGTACAACTGGAATCTGGCAGACAGTCTGGCTTGAAGCTGTTGATTTTGCCTATCTGCGTGATGTCAAGATGACCAGTGATCTGGATACCATGAATGAGAACTTTGATTTTAAAGTATCCAATGAGGCTGTAGGAAAGAATCTTGAGTTGATGATCTGGTTTAAGGGTCAACTTTTAATTAAAGATACAATGTGCATTTTCAAGACTGAGTTTACTCGCAGTATCAATCTGATTAAAAATACCATTTATCAACATGGTATTCACGGAGCTAAACATGGCTGGATGTGGTCACCTGAAGTACCGAATCTGTTTGATGTGCAATTTAAAATTGTGGATGATGGTCAGGTTGTTGACTGTGTGACTTCATATTTTGGAATGCGCAAAATCAATACAGATGCAGGTATGTTTATGCTCAACAACAAGCCTTACTATCAGAAACTGGTGCTCAACCAGGGATATTGGCGAAAAGGGTTGTTGACTGCGGAAAGTGATTCGGATTTTGTGAAGGATATTGAACTGATGAAGGCGATGGGATTTAATGGCTGTCGTATTCATCAGAAGGTGGAAGATCCTCGATTCCTGTATTGGGCAGATCAGCTTGGGTTCCTTGTATGGGGTGAATGTGCTGCTTTCCCATCATGGCATAAAGATGGTGCGCGTCGTTTGATGAGTGAGTGGCATGAGATTTTAGAGCGTGACTACAATCATCCATCAATTGTCTGCTGGACACCAATCAATGAAAGCTGGGGAGTCGAAGATATTCTGTTCTCTGCTCAGCAGCAAAATTATGCACAGGCCTTGTACTATATGATTAAATCTGTAGATACAACACGTCTTGTGATTGCAAATGATGGATGGGAAAATGTGACAACAGATATTGTGGGTGTACACAATTATCGTCATGGTCAGAAACACGAAACTGAAAAATATGCCGATTTTGTGAAGAATCTGAAAGATACTGAAGGTCTTACTACTCAGTTGACTGCAGGTCGTCAGGTGTTCGCTCATGGATTTAAACATGAGGGGCAGCCGATTCTGCTGACTGAATTTGGCGGTATTGCCTATGATTCTGTGCATGAGCAGGGCTGGGGTTATACTTCTGTCAATGATGAAGCCAGCTTCCTTGAAGATTATCGCCGCATCATGGAAGCGATTTATGCTTCTGAGACATTGCACGGTTTCTGTTATACACAGCTCTCTGATGTACAGCAGGAAATCAATGGTCTTTTGAATTTTGATCATGAACCTAAAGTGCCTGTAGAAAAGATCAAGGAAATCAATGATTTATATCATAGTCTGACAATTAAACAGTAGACCATCTTCGGATGGTCTTTTGTATTGGTGTATGGTAGAATAATTGTGGAGAATTGAACTATGAAAACAATTTGTATCAATACATTAGAACAGGTGGCCGAACTGTTTTTTGAACAGGTTTATTATGAAAAAGAAGAACGTTATCGTTCTCCGTTTCTGTATCGCGGGATGCCGAATGCGAAATTTAAGCTGATGACTTCTTTGGAAAGAAACTGCAAGGGCAAGAAAAAAGAACTGGAACGTCCAATTCTGCGCAATTTTGCCAAGTATGCGATTGCCAATGATTCTCAGCTTGCGGGAAATGTCTGGCGTCAGATGATTGTAGGGCAGCATCATGGACTTCCAACACGTCTTTTGGACTGGACGATTTCACCGCTGACTGCGCTTCATTTTGCGACATCAGGAGAAGATCTGGATAAGATGGAAAAACATGATTGTGTGCTGTGGCGTATTGACTACAAGGAACTCAATTCATTGCTTCCTCCAATGTACAAGAAAATGCTTCAAAGAGAAAATGCTCATTTGATGAGTGTTGATATGCTGAAACGTTTAGTGAATTGTGTTGATGACTATGATCAGGATATGAAGGATGAGGCCATGCTTCTGGTTGAACCGCCTTCACTGGAAAGCCGTATTGCCAATCAGTATTCCTATTTTTCAATTATTCCGGATGCGATTGTGGATATTGAAGAATTCCTTGAAACACACACAAAAAATACAGTGCGTTTTATCATTGATAAAAACATTCGCTGGAGAATACGTGATATGCTTGATCAGATGAATATGAATGAACGTATCCTTTCGCCTGGTCTTGATGGGGTTTCACAATGGATTCGCCGTCATTATTATGTGCGTTCACTGGATGAAAAACAATAGGGGATGATTGTATGAACAAGATGAAACGTATCACTTATCTGACTTTGTTGATTACGATTGAAATTGTTTTAGCTTCAGTTCCATTTTTAGGATATATTCCTTTAGGGTTTGTCAATGCAACGACACTTCATCTTCCTGTTATTACGGCAGGTATGATTTTAGGGAAGAAAGAAGGGGCGATTGTTGGTTTTGTGTTTGGTTTGTCTTCTTTACTGAAGAATACGTTTTCACCTAATCTGACATCGTTTCTGTTTTCTCCATTCTTTTCTTTAGGAAATGTACAAGGGAATTTTGCTAGTGTGCTGATTGCCTTGGTACCCCGCATGATGATTGGTGTATTGGCAGGGGGGCTTTATCCTTTGTTTGAAAAGGGATTAAAATCAAATGTACGTGCAGTTATCGCATCAATTGCGGCATCACTTGTCAATACAATTCTGGTGCTTGCTGGAGCTGCAATGTTTTTTGCGGAAGCTTATGCCAGTGCACAGGGAATTGCGGTTTCTTCGCTGTTTACGTTCATTCTGAGCGTTGTTTTTACCAATGGAGTAGCAGAAGCGGTTGTTGCAGCATTGATTTGTCCTGTGCTTGTAAAAGCGTTTAAAAAGGTTGTAAGATAAAAGGCAATTGTCATTGAGACAATTGCCTTTTTGCATGACTATTTATAATCGATGTACTGATTCGTTGCCCGGAAGAGAGTCTTTTTAATTTCTTCTTTGAGCATCTGTGGTTCCAGCACAACTGTATAGTTGATGTACTGGAAGCACCAGTAAACCAGATTATCCAATGTTGTTGTGATGGTAGCCAGTACATTCAGGTTATCATATGGTTCCAGTTTGACATTGTCCTGGAATTTTTCTACAACCTGGTCAATGATGTACTTGTTGCATTTTACCTTGAATGTTTCAATTTTGCCGCCATATGCAGCAATCTTTTCCTGAGTGTATTTCTTTGCATCAAAGCTCTTTTCCGCATCGCTTGCAGTTTCATCCAGTTTTACCAGCTGTGCAATACGGTCAATACGATAGTGAGACACTTTTCCTTTTGCTTCATTTAAACCAACTACATAGAAGAAACCTTCACTAGCAGTAATGCAGTATGGAGAAAGTGTATATGTCTTTCCATTAGCGACAAGTTTCTTGTCCATTGTATAGTGGGTATAGGCAAAGCTGATTTTCTTATGATGACGGATTGCATCACTGATCAGATTCATTTCTGCAGATGCATCTTTAAAGAAATTGCCTGATTTTTCAGCATAAAGCTTGCCTGTATCATTTTTTGTATACAAGCTCTGTGTCTGATACAGACGATATACGATATCACTGAACTGTTTTTTATCTACTGTAGGATCCATATAAAGAGACTGAATAATCTGATCCATATCTTCTTTTACAACTGGACGCTTTTTCAAGAGATAACCTTTATTGTTTTCGGCATAAGTCTCAATTTCGTATCCCATTTCCTTAAGTACATCAACTGTCGTATAAATGGTACGTCTTTCTACATTTAAACCGAATTCACTTTGAATTAGGTCAATGACATCAGTTGCTGTAAGATAGTGTCTTTCATCAGAGTATTTAGATAAAATCTGAAGTACAAGCAGGTCGTTGGATTGTTTTCTGGCCATAGGAATCACCTCATTTATTATTCTACACCATGTACAAGATTTTTGCCATGGTAAAAAGTAAAACTTATTGAGAAGAATTCAGGATATTTTGATATAATCATAAAGAAATGGAGATGGTGTTGTGCGTACTGAAATCAAATGCAAGAAACTGGATGACAAAGGATTGGGAGAATGCTGGATCAACAATCGTAAATTCTGTTGTGCCAATCTGCTTCCGAATGAAAAAGCTGTTGTTGAAGTTGAACGCAATCAAATCAAAGTCATTGAACTTTTAGAAACCAGTGCAGATCGTGTACGTTTTTCATGCAAAGCACAAACAAGCTGTGGAGCATGTCAGCTATCTCATATGAGTTATGCTAAAGAATGTGAACTGAAAACTGACAAAATCAAAGAACTCTTTCCAGGACTTAAAGTCAATCCGATTCTGGGTGCTGTAAAAACAGAACATTATCGCAATAAGACCATCGCAACCTTTGCCAGAGGACAAAAAGGCAAAGTGATTGCAGGTCAATATGAAATGGGTACACATCATGTGACCGACGCAACAATGTGTGTTTATCAGACTGTTTTATCCAATCAAATTATCAAGACATGTTGTCGACTGATGGAGAAATACAAAATATTCCCATATGATGAAGACCGTAAACGTGGTCATCTGCGTCATGTGCTGATTCGTACAAATACACAGAATAAAGCCTTGGTTACACTGATCAGTGCAGTTGCCGATTTCCCTGAACGCAAGAAATTCATGGGAGAGCTGAAAAAGACTCATCCTGAGATTGAAACCATCATTACCAATGTAAACACTCGTCACAGCAGTGCTGTATTAGGGGATAAAGAACTGGTTGGTTATGGGGAAGGCTATATTGAAGATGTGCTGTGTGGCCTTAAATTCCGCATTTCCAGCAGTACATTCTATCAGATTCATCATGATCAGACAGAAGTGCTCTATCGCAAGGCAATTGAACTGGCTGATTTGAAAGGAAATGAACGTATTTTGGATGCTTATTGTGGAATTGGTACAATTTCCATGATTGTATCTGGTCATGTTAAAGAGGCGGTTGGTGTTGAAATCAACAAAGCTTCAATTCGAAATGCAATTGCAAATGCTAAACTTAATGGCATCACAAATTGTCGATATGTTGCTGAGGACTGCACAAGCTACATGCTTAAGGCAGCTGCACAAAAAGAACAGTTTGATGTAGCTTTCCTTGATCCTGCAAGAGAAGGAAGTACACCAGAGTTTCTTAATGCACTTGCAGCATTGAATCCCAAAAAGATTGTGTACATTTCCTGCAATCCTGAAACACAGAAACGTGATGCTGCTGTACTGAAGAAAAAAGGATATCAGATTCGTCATGTTCAGCCAGTGGATATGTTTCCTCGTACACTTCATATTGAAAATATACTTTTGTTTACTCGATAAAATCATGAAATTCATTTTCATGATTTTTTTTTGAGGTTTTTGCGATTTTTGGTGAATAACGTAAGTGAAGGGGGTGGAATGATGAGAAACATTATGGTTGAACCTGCAATGCTTGAGCAGAGAGCTGCTTTGATGGAACAGCTCAATACGGAATATCATCAGACAGTATCTGCACTTTATGAAGGGATTGATCTTTTAGTACAAAGCTGGAATGGAAAAGACAATCTTGCCTTCACTAGTCAGATCAAAGGGTTTGATCAGGAATTGAGACAGATTTATTCATTGTGTGCACAATACATCGAATTTCTGCGTACATCAGCACGTGCTTATCGTGATACACAGAATGAACTGGTTGCTCAGATTCAGGGGTTAACGAATTAAAAGGAGGAAAAGTATGGATGGAATTAAAGTGCAGCTTTCAGTATTAAGCGATGCTGCAATTGCATTGCGATCAAGAAATGCAGCATTGTATGATCTGTGTCAGCAGATGAAAAAACAGATGAATGATTTAAGTTCGATTTGGATGTCAGATGGATCAGAAATGATTCGCATGAAGTTCATGGCCTTTTCTTCTCAGTTTGAAAACAGTCGAGAAGTGATTGAACAGTATGCTTCTTTTTTAGATCGTGCAATCGCAAGTTATGACCACATCGAAAGCACGATTACAACCAATGCTTCATCGTTTCATTAAAGTGTTTCTTGCACTGTCTTTGATGGTGTTTTCAGGTTGTCATAAGCACCAAGAGGAAGGATGGACTTGGGAAATGTGGTTAAAAAACCTGTCCATTCAAGGTGGGTTCAGTACATCAGAAACTGAAGCAATTTCAGATTTAATAGGATTTGATGTAGTGGATTCAAGTGCTTATGCCATGGATACACCATTAACTGTCAACATGGTCATTGAATCAAGCACAAAGCTGACAGACAAAGCGAGCCAATTGAATGAAGAAAACTGGAAAGAAGATCATTTTCTTACTGCATCACAGGCACAACAGATGCTGGATTGTCTGATTGAACTGATGAATGATTTTTCAGAAGAAAAATATGAAATTGTCTATGAAACAAAACCGATAGAAGTTAATGTGATAGATCGACAGGGTAATCTATACCTGATAGAACAGAGTGTCAATGTAGATGATCTGATTGAAATTGAAGGAATTGTTTATCATGTTATAGACGTTGCGGGTCAATGGGTACAGGTTGTAGATGTTTCTTTTGATCAAGTGGAGTCTCTGGATTTACAAGGGACTGTTTCATTGGATTTGAGTGAAGCGACAACGATTGTTAAAAATGAAATCATTCAGATCAATGAAAGAACAGGGGCAGGTTTATCTGCCCCCTCTCTTTCTCAAAGTTTTGAAATTCAAGGATTTCAGGTGAGAATCAGTACTTCCAGTGATTCTTTGCATATTTATGCGTCAAAGAAGATGAACTCTGGACAACCGGTTTTTGTTCAGTTTGACATCAATGAAATTCAGTGTGATTTCAAGTGGAAAAGTCAGAAGAATCAAGTGGAAGCTTCAGCGTTAAAGGTCAGTTATGAAACTTCTTTGACAAGTGGACTTAGAAGTGCAGACATGGAAGATCGTGTGCTTGATTTTGCGAAGCTAGATATCAACCATTTTCTGGAAACGATTCAAAGCAGTGTCGTCTATAAAAGTGATGCACTTGCTGACAGCATTGAATTATGTGAGATTCATCTTCCATTTCCACAGCTTCCATCTGTGATGTTAAAAATGAAAGTGTTTTTACATCTGTATGCATCAGGACGCGCTGAAATTGGTTTTGAAAGCAATCAGGTTGTGGGATTTGAATGTATCAATGGTAAATTGCGTCTGATTCATGACACACAGAAAGAAGCCTATTTTTCAGTTCGTGCCAGTGCTAAAGCCAGCACCAAGGTGCAGTTTATTTTATCTGCATTCTTGCAGGATCTGATGGATGCTGCAGTTGAATTAGGAATTCAGGGGATTGCAGTAAGTAAAATACAGGTTGATGACCAGTTTTTTGAATCCGATGTGTCTTATGAGTTGATGGAGGAAGTTGCTCAAAATCATGAGGATTTAAAGGTTTGTGCTGATCTGGATGCATTTTGGCTTTTGAATTTGTCACTTAATTCATCACAAAGTGTTTTAGGGCGGTTTGGTTTAAATTATCAGACAGATTTGATTAATCAGTACAATGGATCACTTTTTGGTGAAACTATTCATCTGGAAAACTTTCAGCGGGTAAAGCGCTGTACCGGCACACTAAGCCAAGATGAAGTTGAGATTAAATTAAATCTTGATCGCATTGAATTAAAGGATTATCTGATGATATTGGATGAAGGTGAAAGTCAATGGATTGTCGTTTCTGCACTCCCTTATGGAACGGAGAAAAAAGATATCATATATAGCTCATCTGATACAGATGTTGCGACAGTCAGTTCTAATGGCAGAATTAAAGCTGTAGAAAGCGGGAATGCCATTGTTACTGTATCCTTGAAAGATGGCTCTTATGCAGCGCAATGCAGCGTGTTTGTCCGATAAAGTGTTGTGTCATCTGGTTTCTGCGACACAGATCAAAACTGTTCTTCTGATTCAAAATACGACTGTCTATTTTGAATCAGAAATATTTGAATTTGTAAAAGAAGACAAATGGAAAGTGAAAGTTTCAGGAGTGTGGCATGATTGCGAGAATACTTTTTTTGAAAATAGAATTGAAATGATTGTTCAAAGTGTTAATGATCATTTCTTTTCAACAGGTGCGTTGAAATTTGAAGATGAAATCAGATTGGGGACAGCTTTGAATTGTGATGGTGTGCTTTCATTTGAATTGGAAAAAATCAGGTTTTATCTGAAGAAACAACAGAATGATTTTGTATATGAAACAGAAGGATGTGAAGTTCTATCTCTCAATGGGAAACGTGTTGATTGTGCTGGTGCTGCTTCTTTTCCTTCTGTGTTTCAAATGGATGGTTTATGTGTGTTTGTATCTTATGACGTTGTGGTGTTCAATTGTTGTGCAATTTCATGTCAGATTCGATGCAATGAAGCAATTGCCGAACCAGAATGTATCGCAATGAAAGTTGTGCAGCCTCACTATATGAAAATAGAAAAAGTGAGCCAGTTGGAGATTGAGCTTCCTGAGTTAAAGTTGATACAGCACAGTTATCATGGCTCATTATGGACAATTGGTCCAATGGTTTTGATGAGTTGTGCTTCATTGTACAATGGAGCACTGATTGCGCAACAAACAGGTAATTCGAATACTTTGTGGATGCCGACAATTATGCTGGTAAATGCGATTTTATGGCCTGTACTGGGTTTTCTGGTGAATGCAGTACAAAGGCTGGTTATAAAAAGAAAATACAGGAAATGTTTTCTTTTATCCTGTGAGAAGATGCTGCAGATGCTGAACTGCTGGAAAAAGGAATATATTCATCAATGGATTTATCCTGAACAGATGAAGCTTGATACTTTGTGGCAGATCAGGGAAAATCATCCTCAGTTTCTCAAATTGGCTTTAGGTACAGGAAAGATACCGCTTTCTTGTTGTTCATCGCAAATAAAAAGACCTGAAATACAAGATTCTGTGTGTCTGTCTGCGTTTGATGAAGTGAAAAACCAGATGGAATGGATTGAAGATGGTCTTCTTGAATGTGATTTGAACCAGTATCATTGCATCGCATTTGTATCGAAGAATAACCGAATAGATGAGCTGGTATTGCAGGTTGTGTGCAGATTTGGGATTATGATGGATTATCGAACTGTCGGTTATTTTCTGTTCAGCACAGATGAGTATGTAAACTCAATTTTGCGCAAGACCATTTTATTTCATAAGAGCATTGTAGATGAAAGTGTTGAGTTGTGTGATATTCAGTATCGATTAAAAAACGCTGATCATGCCACTGTTCTTTTTATCAGCGATATGACAAAAGTGATGAAGCTGTCTCCTTTGTTGAATAAAAACCATCATCTTGTTTTGTTTTTGAAATCGGATGAGTGGATACCACCTTTATGCGAAAGAGTATTTGTGGTTGATGAAATGGGAAGAGTTAATGATAAAGTCCAAATGATACAGAACAAACAAATACTTGATCATCAATTGAATCTGCTGACTCAGACACGGTTTAGGGATGAGAGGAGTAAAGATAATACGATTGATTTTCTGAATCAGTTTGGTTATTTGAATTCAAAAAAGATAGTTGAACGTTGGTCGCAGATGAATGATCCGATTGCGGTATTAGGTGTAGATGAGCACAATGAAAGCATTGAATTAAATCTATCTGAGCATCATGAGGGACCTCATGGTCTGATTGCAGGGACGACAGGTTCAGGAAAAAGTGTCTTGTTGTTGAATATGCTTTTGTCGATTGCGGTGAACTGTTCACCGAAAGATGTGAATCTGCTGATTGTTGATTACAAGGGCGGAAGTCTGTTTCAGCAGCTTCAGGTCAATGGAAAAAGACTGCCTCATGTATCTGGAGTTTTAAGCAATCATTCGGGGGGCATTGGCAGAATTTTATCTTCTATTTCTTATGAATGTACAAGACGACAGAAACTTTTTGCAGAAGCGCATAAAAGAAGCTCTAAGGCAGTTTCTTCAGTTCAGGAATATCGTGAATTAGCGAAAGCTTTTGCTTTTGAACCTCTTGCAGAATTAATTTTAGTTGTTGATGAATTTGCAGAGTTGAAAAAGGAAGAACCTGATTTTATGAAAACGCTGATTTCCTTGGCCCGTACAGGAAGAAGTCTTGGACTGCATCTAGTGTTGTGTACACAGAAAATCAGCGGTGTTGTCGATGATGAAATCATTGCCAACTCTAAATTCAGAATCGCATTAAAAAGTGCTGCAGCCAATGAATCAAAGGCCATTGTCGAAACAACAGATGCTGCATATTTGATTGAGCCAGGTGAGTTTATTCTGAAATCTGATTTGATGGTAAAAAAAGGAAAGAGTCCATATTGTCTGAAACCTGTATGTTCTGATTTGAACTGCAGCCAAATCAATAGTTTTGGAAAAGTGACAAAGGACTGCAATTCGAATCATAATCGTATTCGACAAAGCGAGTATTTGATTGGATTGATTCAAGAAGCAGCACAGATGATAAAGTATGAAGCATCAGAACTCTGGCTGAAGCAACTGGAACCATTTGATGCATCTCTGTATTTGAGAAAACGAAGTTTCTTTTTAGGGATTGCTGATCTGCCGGAAATACGAACACAACAGACTTTATATTGTTCAATTCATGAACACCTTCTTTTTGGTTATCAGAACAACTCACAACGCAATGAGATACTGCAGTATATACTGCGACAGCTGCTGATGCAGTCAGCTTGCGTTTATGTTGTTCAGCTTGTATCCAAAATCATTGAAAAACGATTGTGCATTTCATCGAACCATGACCAGATATCCCGTTTTCTGGATAAAATGTCTAGTGTACAGCATGAACGTACTGTAATCGTGATTGATGATATCAATGAGTTTATGGATTATTTTGAATCAGTATCAGAGTTAAATGCATTTGTGATGAAATCAATTCAACGCAACATTCAGATTTTTGCTCTGATTAGAAGACCATTTTCATTGGTTTCTACGTTAATGGATCAGTTTCATCGCAAGCTGATTTTTTCCAGAATCAATGATACTGAAGCCATGAGTCTGTTTCATCAAAGAAGGGAAAATGCCCGTATTGAACTAGAATCACAGGCTTATACCATGATGGATGAAAAGATTGTTGTTGTACAGATGGGAACATTGAATCAGCAGCAAAAAATGAAAAGGCAGCTGCAGACAGTTGACTATCTTCCTGATAGATTGATTTCTTCAGGTGAAACAGGATTAGTAGGTGTCTGTGTGCGTACTTTAGAAAAAGTGTATCTACAAGACGACAAACACTTTATTGTCACAGGAACGCAGAAAAACAGAATCAAAGAGTACTGCAGAATGATGGAACTTGAGTGTGAAATGCTGGATGTGTATGAACTTCAGCAGTTATACACAAGAAAAGATGTTCAAAAGAAAAAGGTCCTATGGATAGGACCTCAGTTTCAGATGCAGATGTTGTTTCCGATTGATATAAGGCAGCGATATCCTGTCAGTTTCAGGGAAGGAGTGGTCATCGATGATGGAATGTGTGAACTTGTACGACTCTATGATGAATAGACAAGTGAATGTGCATTTGAATTACGTTTTTTTAAAACGAAGTTTTTCTTTAAAGATTGATCAGAAAGCGACAATTGGGAATTGTCTGAACGCATTGAAACAAGTGGAGCCTGAATTCATGAAATTGCATCAATGTCCAGCTTTGGTGTTTGATGATTGTGGAAGACGTTTATCATTGGACACGTGTCTTTTGAAGTTTGGTGAAGTTTATTGGATTAACTTGTTTATAGCTTAAAAAAACAGGCATAAGCCTGTTATTTGAAACGCAGACGATAAGTGCAGTGTCTGCACAGATCTTCTGTGATTTTGTGGTTTTTAAATCCTTGAATCATGTTCTGGGTGCGTTTGGAATTGATGATTTCTTCAAGGGATGTTTCAAAGATGTTCCCAAGATTGATGATACCTCGCGCATCCAGACAACATGGAACAACTTGACCGCTGCATAAAATAGCTATCATATCAACAGCGCCATGACATGTGCCAGTATCCAGTGAACATCCTTCATTTTCTGGCCATTTAAACTGATTATCATAATGCAGCCAGCATCCATCCATCATCTGCCAGCTTCCTTTTCGGCTTGTCTCCTTTAATGAATAATGTTCATTGATCCACTCGATTGCCAGTTTTGAAGAAGGGGATAGGTTGTTCTGATTCCAGAAACGGATTTCACAATAAGGATGTTTTTGGGCAGATGCTTTTGACATAAAGTCAAAGACTGTACTTAACCATGTTTCATGTTCTATCTTCTGATGATCCAAAGAGTGTGCACTGAAACTGATTTTACGCAGGCTCTTTCTATCCAGTAACCAGAAGTTGTCTTTTAAAAAGGCACCATTGGTCACCAATTGAACCTGCATATGAAACTCATCCATCAAATCAAAGATTTCTTTCAGTTTAGGATGAATCAAAGGTTCTCCCTGAACATGAAGATAAATGTAATCACAGATGGGTTTGATTTGTGTCAGTGCAGTTCTGATTTCATCAAGAGACATCATTTTTGGCGTTCTTTGATGATCAATGCAGAAACTGCAGGACAGGTTGCAGATATTTGATATTTCTAAATAAACTCGTTTTAATTTTTTCATAAGTTAAGTATAAAGAAAAGGTTGCGGATACGCAACCTTAAGCATTGATAATTCGTGACAGGAAAGCACGAGTACGTTCCTGTTTAGGAGTGTTGAAGATATCTTCAGGAGATCCCTGTTCAACGATAACTCCCTGATCCATGAAAACGACTTTGTCTGCAACATCTTTTGCAAAGCCCATTTCATGAGTTACTACAATCATTGTCAGACCTTCATTAGCGAGATCTTTCATAACATTGAGAACTTCCTGGACCATTTCTGGGTCAAGTGCTGATGTTGGTTCATCAAACAAAAGAACTTCCGGGTCCATGCACAGTGCTCTGGCAATGGCTACACGCTGTTTCTGACCACCGGAAAGGGTAGTGCTTGGAGCATTGGCGAAAGCTTCCATACCTACTTTTTTCAAATAGAGCATTGCTTTTTCTTTTGCCTCAGCTTCAGAGCGTTTAAGCACTTTCATCTGAGCAACCATACAGTTTTTTAATACGGTCATGTTGTTGAAAAGATTGAAAGACTGGAATACCATTCCTACTTTTGAACGATAGCTGTTGGCATTCTTGACCTTCATGATATCTTCACCATGAACGATGATTTCTCCTCCATCAGGAGTTTCCAGCAAATTGATACAACGTAAAAGAGTACTTTTACCAGAACCTGATGCACCAATCAGACAGACAACTTCACCTTGGTTTACACTGAAGTCAACACTTTTGAGGACTTCCAGATGCCCGAAACTTTTCTGGATTTTCTTAATCTCAATAACGGCCATCGTGATCTTCCTCCTTTGTTTCTTTCTTATTGACACTACCAGGTACTGTAACTGAAGCAGGGTAGCTGTGAGCTGTGTTGTTCAGTTTCTTTTCGACGATACGCAGCAGATAACTTGTTACTAAGGTCAAGCACAAATAGATACATGCAGTGACAAAGTAAGTTTCAATGAATTTAAAGTTGGAACCGGCAATGGATTTCATCTGGAACATCAATTCTGTGACTGACAGAATCATCAGTACTGAAGAGTCCTTGATGTTAACGATAAATTCGTTGCCAATCGCAGGGAAAGCATTTTTGATTGCCTGAGGCAGTACAACCAGCATCATAGTCTGAAGTGAACTCATTCCCAAAGAACGTGCAGCTTCAGTCTGACCCTTATCGACAGCCTGGATACCAGAACGCACGATTTCAGACATGTAGGCACCTGTGTTGACAGAAATGACAAACACAGCAGCAATGTTGTTTGTCCAATTGAAAACAGGACGAAGCAGGTAATACAGGAAGACGGCCTGAACCATCATAGGTGTTCCGCGGAACACTTCAATGTAGACAGTAGAGAGAGCATCATAGATTTTTTTAACAATTCTAATTGATTTAGGAGCATTTTTATCAAGCTGAATAGCTTTTAAGCCACCTACGACTAAACCTAAGCCCAGCCCCAGGAATGTGCCGAGCAATGCAATAAGCAAAGTCGTACGAATGCCCAGCAGGATGCTGGGCCAGTACTTGATAAGAATGTTCAGACAGGTACTTAGAAATTCGAACATGATTATTCAGCTGCAGGCTGACGATCAGTTGCCTGCTGCATCATTGTATTTCTTTCGTCCTGGGAGATAGTGTCTAACACACCCTGAACTTTGTTCAGCAGTTCAGTATCAGACTTTCTTGCAGCGATAGATACTGTTGTATCTGCGATAAATCCGTTTTCTCCATCGAATGTAACGATAGCCAGATCAGGGTTAGCTGCAACAACACCCAGAGCTACAGGCATTTCAGCAGTGATTGCATCAGCTTCACCAGTCTGAAGTGACAGTACCATACGAGGGTAAGATTCCTGAGGAGTCAAATGGTTAACGCCTTCAATCTGATCGATGATTTCATCATACAGAGTGTTCAGCTGTCCCAGTACATTGTATCCTGAAAGTTCCTGAATGTTTGTGATGTTTGTCAGTTCGCTGTCAGCACGTACCACAACAACCATCTGGCTTTCGTAATAAGGATTAGTGAAGTTAACAGCTTCAGCGCGGTCAGGTGTAGCTGTCATACCAGCGATGATCAGGTCGATATCGTTGTTGTTGAGGGCAGGGATCAGATTATCCCAGTCAGTCTTAACGATTTGTACATCCATACCTAATTCAGAAGCGATACGTGCAGCCATAACAACGTCATAACCATCACAGTAGTCAACTGAAGAAATAGGTTCAGCAGTTTCAGAATCTTCAACCTGAGTCCAGTTAAATGGAGCGTAATTGCATTCCATACCAACTTTTAATACGTTGCTTGAATCATCGTTGTTTCCAGAAGCTGGAGCGGAGCATCCTGCGCAAAGCAGGGCAAGGATAAGTAATGTCAGTACTCTTTTCATGTGTGTTTCCTCCTTAAGTACTAAACAAAAGCCGTATGCTATCGCACACGGCTGCAAAGTACAGTCTTTCGCAATAGCGCCTCGTCAAATTGACGGAGTGCTGCAGGTGTTCCCTGCAACCCCACGGGGGACTCATGCCTGAGATTCCGTTCGGCGGTGGTTACCTTTCCTCCAGTTCTTCGCATGCCTGCTCGCTGAAGTACTCATCTGCACCGCTACCTCTACTCTTTTGTTTTATATGATGATAGTTTAATCCTGTTTCAAGGTTTTGTCAACCCTTTGTAAAAATTTTCAGAAACTAAAGACCCTGTTCTTTCACGAAGGCGTAGAAATCAATTTCAGCCTGCTGATTTTTAGCGTCGACAGTGCCAACAGGACAGCAGCAGATCATGGATTCTTCTTCACCATCCAGTGTGAATGCTTTATTCAGGTAATCTCCATCAATGTATCCGATTGCAGTTGTACCTAAATGCGCAGCAGTACATGCCATATAGACATTCTGCATGACATGACCAATGTCCATCAGCTGTACACGATGTGAATAAACACCATAGCGCCATTCTGCACGATAGAACACAGAGCTGTAATAGAGCACAATCGAAGCTTTTGTACACCATGTCTGACCTGCAGTTGATTTATCGATAAATTCTCTGCAATCTTCTACAGGGGAAAGGAATTCAATCTGATGAGTCATTGGAAGATAATGGTAAAGACCTTTTTCAAGTCCTTCAACATACTGCACAACAAAGTAAGTTTCAAATTCATGGCGTGCTCCACCACATGGAACTGTACGAATCGTTGCATAGCTTTTACCACGGATACTTTTTACCCCCTGTGTGCTCCATAACAGGAAGGACAACTGAGTCAAAGTCATGTTCTGACTTGTAAATACACGGTGAGACTGACGTGTGTTGATGATTTTCATAAAATCATTTTCCAGATCCAAATCAGAAAAATCGGTAGGAAGATCAATCAGTTTTCCACCCATAGGTTCCTTTACTAGAGGGGGTTGCTGTTTCTTCAAGTCCTGATCCGATTTGTAATCTGGATCTTCATGAGGCATTTTCATAAAATCTCTGCCAGTTTTAATCATTGTTTCAATTTGTTTTTCGTTAAGCATAAAAGTAAATCTCCTGTATTTGTAAATGATACACCTGATTGCCAATGGTTTCAACTAAAGAAAAAAGACGAGGACTTATTCCTCGTCTGAATGTTTCCATAAATCAACCTGTTCACTGTTATGCAAAGCCAGCAGGAAGTTTTCTTTTGCCATTGGGTAGGTCTTATATAAAGCCTGCAGCATTTCTTTTGCATCCTGTCTTTTTGTATAGCCATCCATTGGACATGTGCTCTTGACTACAGGAATATTGGCTTCTTTTAAAGCGTTGGTAATGTCTTGTTCAAAAGCGTAGGCAAACGGGCGAATGAAGTTGGCTTCTGTGTTGGAAAGATACATGGCAGGCTTAAATGTAGCTATGCGTCCGCCATAAATCATGTTCATCAGGAGTGTTTCAATCGCATCATCTGCATGATGGGCAAAGGCAACTTTGGTACATCCATGTTCTTTGGATGCAGCAATCACAGTTGCTTTTTTGAACTTGGAACATAATGAACATTTTAAAGATCCGTTTTCATTGGCTTGAATCTTCAGGATTTCATAAATATGAGAAGGATAGTGCACAAGAGAGATGCCTTTTGAGGCAAAGAATGCATCAGCTTCAGAAAAGTCCATTCCTTCAAATCCCATTTCTACATGGACCCCAATCACTTCAAAGTGTTTTTTGCCGATACGTGCACAAAAGTTCTTGTATAAATTGAGTGCATACAAAAGCACCATCGAATCTTTACCACCTGAGATACCTACACAGACTTTGTCGTTTTCTTCAATCAGATGGTAATCTTCATCAGCTTTGCGAATGCAGCCTAAGATTTTTTTCATTGACATGTTTATCACCGTTAGAAAGTATATCATTTCAAAACATTCTTCGCAATGTATAGCGAGTGATGATATAATACAATGAGACAGGAGTGAAGAATTTTGGACGGAATTCTCTATATCAATAAACCAAAAGATTGGACTAGTTTTGATGTTGTCGCAAAACTGCGTCGAGTTTTACATACAAAAAGCATCGGTCATACAGGAACATTGGATCCTCAGGCAACCGGTGTTTTAGTGCTTTTAGTCGGTAAGGCAACAAAGATTCTGCCTTATCTTGAAAAAAGCCGTAAAGAATATATAGCTGAAATTGAATTTGGAAAAAAGACAGATACTGGGGATATCTG
Source organism: Erysipelotrichaceae bacterium (assembly GCA_045652605.1). Classification (GTDB taxonomy): domain Bacteria; phylum Bacillota_I; class Bacilli_A; order Erysipelotrichales; family Erysipelotrichaceae; genus RGIG1896. The sequence goes on along the minus strand of JAZRUQ010000082.1, from coordinate 5,236 downwards.
GGGCAATGTGATTGAAACAGGTGACATCAAAGAAGTCAATGAAACAATGCTTATTGATGCTTTAAACAGTTTTCTTGGTCATTCCATGCAGAAACCGCCAATGGTTTCTGCAATCAAAAAAGATGGCAAGAAACTGTATGAATATGCTCGTGCAGGAATAGAAATCGAAGTTGAAAAAAGACCGATTGAGATCTTTGAAATTGAACTTTTGAACCTGAATCCCGTACGTTTCAGAGTTGTTTGTTCAGCGGGTACATATGTGCGTTCTCTGTGTGAAGATATTGCTGAAAAGCTGGGAATGCTGGGGACAATGAACTCTCTGGTTCGTACAAAAGTAGAAAACATCTCGTTGGAAGAGTGTGTTGATTTAATGGATGTCAGTGAAGATACACCGCTTCATGAAGTTGAAAAAGTATTAAGCGGAGTGATGAATCTTCATGAAATCAGTGATGCGATGCTCATACATGCCAAAAATGGTAAAAAACTTTTTATTGATCGAAATGAAGAACTGTTGTGTCTGACTCATCATCACAAAGCACTGGCAATTGTCTATAAAGATCATGAAGAAGGTGTCTATCGCATCAAAAGGGGGTTGTGGGGATGAAAATACATACATGTACAATGAACTCTGCAGCTTTGATTGATAAGGATGTTGTTGCGTGCATTGGTTATTTTGACGGGCTTCATAAAGGACATATGGCTTTGGTGGAAAATACGATTGCCAAGGCAAAAGAGCTGAATGCAGAAAGTGTACTGATTACTTTTGATCCAGATCCATGGGTCATCATCAAGCAGGTTGTTGATGTACAGCATTTGACCACAATGAAACAGCGTCAGAAGCTGGCTGAAGCGGCGGGACTGGATCATTTTGTTGTGCTTGAATTTACAAAAGAAATGTCAGCCTTATCTGAAAAACAGTTTGTTGAATTGTTATGTCGTAATCTTCCTTTAAAGGGAATGATTTGCGGTTTTGATTTTCATTATGGATTAAGAGGATCTGGTAATGCTGAAACTTTAGCAACTCATGGTTTTGAAGTGGTCTGTGTACAGTCAGTCAATGATGAGCAGGGTAAAATCAGTTCAACCCGCATCTGTGAATGCATTGATGAAGGGGATATGGAGTCTGCAACAGCACTTTTAGGTTACGTTTATACTATTGAAGGGAAAGTGGTTCATGGCAACGCCAAGGGAACCGGAATTGGTTTTCCTACTGCCAATATTATGGCTGATAGTGAATTTATCATTCCAGCACGTGGCGTTTATATAGGCTCTGTTATGATAGATGAAAAGAGTTATCCTGCAATGATTAACATTGGATACAATCCAACGTTTAATAAGCGTCGTCTGTTGTCGATGGAAGCTCATCTTCTGGATTTTCATCAGAATATTTATGATAAAGAAGTTTCTGTAGCATTCTATAAAAAGATTCGCAGTGAAAAGCGTTTTAACAGCATTGACGAATTGATTGAACAATTAAACAAAGATGTCGAAGTGACACGGGAGTATTTCAGATGAATGAAGTGTTTTTACAACGCATGAAAGACATGCTGAAAGATGAATATGAAGATTATCTGAAAGCACTGGATGATCCAATGCACAAAGGCTTGCGTGTCAACACATTGAAATGGGATGCAGAGTCTTTCAAACAAAGCGGTTTGTGCGAATACAAAAGCACTTCGATGAGTGATGTGATTTTTGAGATTCCGGAGGATGTAAAACTGGGAAAAACCGTAGAACATCATCAGGGTCTGTTTTATCTGCAGGAAGTATCTGCCTGCTCTGCAGTAGAAGTATTGGATCCACATCCCGGTGGTTTTGTGTTGGATTTATGTGCTGCCCCTGGCGGCAAAACAACACAGATTGCGATGAAAATGGCTAATCAAGGCTTATTGATTACCAATGAAATTGATTCTCAGCGTGCACAGATTCTGCTTTCCAATTGTGAACGCTGTGGTGTATCGAATGCCATCATTACCAATGCATCACCGGATGTGCTCTGTCCTGTTTTAGAAGGAACAATGGATAAGGTGCTGGTGGATGCACCATGCAGTGGAGAAGGGATGATTCGCAAACATTCTGCTGCCATGGAAGAATGGTCAGTGGCCAACATCAAGGCTTGTGCTGCAAGACAGAAACGCATTGTTGATCAGGCAGTCAAGGTACTGAAAGCAGGAGGCATCATGGTTTATTCTACATGCACCTATGCGATGGAAGAAAACGAAGAGGTCATTGACTACATTTTATCGACATATCCTGAAATGGAACTTCTGGATACAACCGATCATTTTGGTCGTCCAGGATTTGATTTTGGTTTATGTGAAGGTGCTAAAGTACGCCGTATTTTTCTGATGGATGGAGGAGAGGGGCATTTTGTCGCTCGCTTGAGAAAAAAAGAAGGTTTATCGAAAGAACTCAAGAAGATGCGCACAGGCAATGTTCATCCATCTGTAACTCAATTTTTAAAAGAACAGATTGACTGCAGTCTTTCTGTATTGATGCTGAAGGAAAAGGCATATCTTGCCCAACAGTTCTATGATTTAGGCAAAGTTAAAGTGCTGAGACAGGGAATCTGTGCAGGTGAAGTCATCAAAGATCGTTTTGAACCTCATCAGCATTTCTATTCAAGTGCATTGCTTCGTCCTTCATTTAAGAAAATCACATCATGTTCCCATGATGAAATGATAAAGTATATGCAGGGAGAAGTTTTGATGAAGTCCTGTCCAAAAGGATTCACAGGATTAAGCTATCAGGGTCATCTGCTGGGTTTTGGCAAGTCTGATGGCAACATGATTAAAAACAAGCTTCCAAAAGGATTAAGACAAAGATAGGAGAACACCATGCGATTAGAACTGTTTGATCTGGTTGATAAAAGTACAAGAATGCTACAGATGAAGCAGCATATTTTTCAGTATGTTGAAAAAACAGTGGTGGATCAGTTTAAGAAGATGTTAAGCAGTCAGGATGTTGATTCGATTGCATTTACCTCACGTATCAAATCATCAAAATCACTGAAAGAAAAGATGATTCGAAATAAGTATTATCTTCAGTGCTCTACACCGGAAGATGTCTTTAATCTGCTTCCTGATCTGATTGGTGTAACAGTAGAGTGTCGTTTTATCTCGGATGAGAATAAGATTTATCAGCATCTTTTAAAACAGTTCAAACCTGCTTTTTCGGGTTATGCACAATGTTATGAAGATGAAAATATGTATCTCAATCTGAACATGCCTCAGCCTCAGACACAGCGCAATGGCTTTACTCTATATCGTATTGATGGGTATTATCTGTATGATGGCGAAAGAGTAAATTTTGAATTCCAGATTAAGGCACTGGTGCATCGTTTCTGGTCAGAGATTGAACATCAGGTTGTCTACAAGAATCCTCATATAATCTTTAATGACCGTTTTATGAAATCGGTGCTTTCTTCTATTCATGACAATCTTGAAGTAGTTGACCACCAATTGCAGATTGTTTATGAACAGATGGTGACACAAAGTGCAGATAATTCTGAATTCGGATTCAGCGAACAGGGGTTCAAATCTTTTCTGGCCAAGTCAATCAATGATCTGTATTCGCTGAAAATGGTTGAAACTTTAGGTTTTACAACTGATTTTAAAAAGTGCAGTGCTATTTTAAGTCAATACATCTACATCAAGGATTTCATCAATGATGAAAATCCACATTTTAAAATGATTGAATATTTTGAACATTTCAATGCATTGAAACAATCTGAAATTGATTTTACCAGACCGATTTATCTGGAACATGAATTCTCCCATCCTGATCCATTCTGTGATGAACTGGGGAAATACTGGCAAAGTGTACTGAATACAGACTATGAATGGCATGTGTTCTTTGTGATGCTGTTTGCAGTAGAACCAGGAGATAATCTGGAAGATTTCAGAGTATTCCTTGAAATCCTTCGCAATCTGATTATAGAAAGAAACTGGTATGAGGGGGTATTCTCTGAATGCTCAACACTGGTATCACAGATGGCAAAGGATGCACTGGTGCAATGCGTAGCTAAATGCATGATCAAATCTGGTCGTATTGAAGTTATTTATGAAGAAAGACTTTTGAAACTGATGGAAATCTTCAGAAAACATGTTGATGCATTGTCAAGTTTCTGTAGTAATGACGAACAGTTAATTAAAATTCTTCCAGATTCCCTAAAACATCTGGAAAGAAAACTTAACGGTATCTTTTAGGTATATTGTGCCTGTTTGAACATAGAATTTACTGAAGCGGAGGAAATTCTATGAACAAGCAGGCTTTTACTTTTTTGACATTGTTTACTTTGGTGGTGCTTTTAGGTGTGTATTATGTGACTTTGCCTGCAGATTCCATCACCATTGAACCAGATCAGCTAATTAGCTCAATTGAAGAAAATGTGATTGAACAATACAATGAATTGAAACAGCAGAAAAACGAAGAAACAAGGAACCAGAATGAACAGGTTATCTCGAATAGTTCAACCACAAGTGAGGAAAAGCTTGAAGCATTGCAAAAGAATACAGTGCTGCAGGGGATTGTGCTTTTTGAACAGAATGTTGAATCCTTGCTGAAAGAAAATGGTTATGAAGAATGTTTTGTCGAAAAAAACAATGAGATTTTACGTATTGTATTACCGGAATCAGAGAAATCTCATGAAACAGCAGTTAAGGTTATAGGTCTGATTGATCTGATTTGTGATGAAGATGTACTAATAGAAGTATCTTTTGAATAAGAAGTATTTTGAAAACGAGACAGAATCTGATATAATAGCTCTATACAGTGAGGTGGAATTTTATGGCACAGGAATATATTGTCATTAAAGAAAAGACTGAACAGTCTGGATTAATCGCTTTATCAAAGGGCGTATATGAAACGATCGCAAAGATTTCAATGGATGAAGTTGAAGGATGTGTGCTTGTTGATGCGAAGAAGGCTGTTGTCTGCCGAATCGAAAACAATCGTCTGCACGTTGGTGTTGAAGCCAAGGTGAAATATGGTGTGAATGTGAACCAGATTTGTGAAGAAGTACAGGATCGCATTACACAGAACATTCAGTTGATGACCAATCTGAAATGTGGAAGTGTAGATGTAAAAGTTTCTGGATTTGTTTTCTAAAAACTATTGACGCAACAGTTAAGTTGTGTTATTCTATTTGAGCAAATAAAGATGTGGAAAGTAGAAGATTCTTCTCACCCGAATTCCTAAGGAATTGGGTCGACGCTGCAGAAAGACTTGATTAGAA
>JAZRUQ010000081.1:0-5772 GCA_045652605.1 Erysipelotrichaceae bacterium | reverse complement strand
GTATGTTTGCACCCGTCATGCCATTTGTTTCTACTCATTACAATTATCGTGACCATCGCAAAATTGCCGTTATTGATAACCGTGTAGCTTTTACAGGAGGTATCAATCTGGCAGATGAGTACATCAATCAGGTTCGTCGTTTTGGACATTGGAAGGATACTGCAGTGATGCTCAGCGGCAAGGCGGTTGAAAGCTTTACCTTGATGTTTTTACAGATGTGGATGATTGAGAAAAAAGGTCTTGAGTTTCAGCGTTATCTGATTCCTCATAGCGAACAGATAGCACAAGGATTTGTCATTCCATATGCAGACAATCCACTGGATACAGAAAGAGTAGGCCAGAAAGTCTACATGGATATTCTCAATCGTGCAGTAAATTATGTGCACATCATGACTCCTTATCTGATTTTGGATCATGAGCTGGAAAATGCACTGAAGTTTGCGGCACAGCGTGGTGTCGATGTCAGCATCATTGTTCCTGGTATCCCAGATAAAAAGAGTGCGTATGCGCTGATGAAAACACATTATGCTTCTTTGCGGGAGGCAGGAGTTCATCTTTATGAATACACACCAGGTTTTGTGCATGCCAAAGTTTTTGTGAGTGATGATATCAAGGCTGTTGTAGGGACAATCAATCTGGATTATCGTTCATTGATGCATCATTTTGAATGTGCTGCTTATCTGTATCAAACAGATTGCATTGATGAGATTGAACGTGATTTCCAGCATACCCTTTTACAATGCACTGAAGTAGATGAATCTACTTTGAAAAAGATCAGTCCTGTGACAAAAATCATGGGCTTTGTGTTAAAGGTACTGGCTCCTTTGATGTAAAAGATGAAATTTGATCACAGAAATGTGGTCATTTCTATTTTTGTGAATGTTTGTGAAATTTGAAAAAATTAACTTGAATTCAAGTTGAAGCAGAGTATAATAAACCCTTGTCAAATGAGGTGATGAATGATGAAAAAGACGTATTCTATGGATATGATTCATGGTCCATTGTTTATAAAAATTTTAACGTATGCTTTGCCACTGGTGCTCTCTGGTGTTCTGCAGCTGTTGTTTAATGCAGCAGATATAGTCGTTGTAGGACGATTCTCAGGGAATCATGCATTGGCTGCAGTAGGGTCGACAAGTTCTTTGATTAATCTTCTGGTAAATCTGTTTATTGGAGTATCCGTTGGTGCCAATGTTCTGGTAGCGCGTTTCTGTGGTGCCAGAGATGTTGATAATGCACAGGATACAGTTCATACTGCGATTTCAGTATCCCTGATCGGTGGTATTCTGATGATCTTTGTGGGATTCTTCCTGTCTGAGCCGCTTTTAGCTCTGATGGGAACACCTGCAGATGTGCTAAGTGATGCGGCGTTGTACATGCGTATTTATTTTGCCGGTATGCCAGCGTTTATGTTGTATAACTTTGGTGCTGCGATTTTAAGAGCTGTTGGGGATACACGCCGCCCGTTGTATTTTCTGACACTGGCAGGTGTGGTCAATGTTGTGTTCAATATGTTCTTTGTGATTGTGTTCCATATGGGGGTTGCGGGTGTTGCCTTGGCGACCATCATTTCTCAGGCAATTTCAGCAGTACTGGTTATGCTGTGTCTGATGAAGTCTGAAGGGATGTGTCAGGTTCATAAGGATCGACTGAAAATTCATGGAGACAAACTGATGATGATGCTTCGTATTGGTCTTCCTGCTGGTCTTCAGGGGTGTGTGTTCTCAATTTCAAATGTCTTGATTCAGTCATCCATCAATTCATTTGGTTCACTGGCAATGGCCGGAAATACAGCAGCTTCCAATATTGAAGGTTTTGTCTACACAGGAATGAATGCAATTTATCAGACTTGTCTGAGTTTCACATCACAGAATCTTGGGGCAAAACAGGTTTTGCGTATCAGAAAGACTTTGGTTTACTGTCTGATTGTTGTGTTTGTGATTGGTTTTGGTTTAGGTCAGGCTTCTTATCGTCTGGGAAATGCTCTTTTAGGGATTTATTCCAGCGATCCTGAAGTGATTGCCTATGGTCTTGTGCGTTTGTCCTATGTTGGTGCATTGTATTTCTTATGCGGTATGATGGATGTCATGACAGGGGTTATGAGAGGTCTTGGCTACTCTGTGATGCCGATGCTTGTATCCTTGACAGGGGCATGTGCATTCCGTGTGTTCTGGATTTATACTGTCTTCCAGGCCAATCATACATTGGATGTGCTGTATGCTTCTTATCCAATTTCATGGGCATTGACATTCTGCGCACATTTCATTTGTTTTGTGTTTGCTTATCACAAACTGAAGAAAAAGAATTTAGAAGCAATGTAGGAATTTCAATCGAAATTCCTTTTTCTTTTTGTGGTACAATGAGAAAAAGTGAGGAATGCATATGAAATATGATTTTACAACATTAGTGGATCGTTCCAATTTGGGATCATTTAAATGGAATGGGATGAAGCGTCTTTATCCTGATGTGCCATCAGGAATTGTGCCTTTTTCAGTGGCAGATATGGAACTGAAGAATCCGCCGGAAGTGATTGAAGGATTGAAGAAATATCTGGATGAGGCAATTTTAGGATATACTGGTCCAACGGATGCTTATTATGATGCAGTGATTTCCTGGATGAAAAGAAGACACAACTGGGACATTAAAAAAGAATGGTTCGTGACGACAACAGGTGTTGTCACTGGTTTTCAGGCTGCGATTAAAAGTGTGATTGAATCCGGGGATGGTGTAATCATCTTAAGTCCGGTTTATTATCCGTTTTCAAGCGCAATCAAGCGTTTTGGCGGTGACGTCGTTTCTGTTGAGCTGATCAATAAAAACGGGGAATATTTCATTGATTTTGATGCATTGAAAACTGCCTGTGAAAATCCGAAAAATAAAATGCTGCTGTTCTGCAGTCCTCACAATCCAATAGGCAGAGTTTGGACAAAAGAAGAACTGGAAAAGATTGGTGAGCTGTGTCTGAAGAACGATGTGATCATTGTATCGGATGAAATTCATCATGACTTGATTATGCCAGGTATAACACATACTGTGTTTGCGACATTGTCTAAAGAGCTTGAAGATCATATGATCATCTGCACATCTCCATCCAAAACATTCAATCTGGCAGGAATGCAGACTTCCAACATTCTGATTCCAAATCAGACATTAAGAGAAAAATATGTGGAAGCCATCAATGAAATCTCCAAAACTTCCTTGAATGCGCTTGGCTATAAGGCATGTGAGCTGGCTTACAATGAATCAGAAGCCTGGCTGGAAGAACTGCTGAAACTGATTCAGCACAACTGTGATGTGGTTTGTGAGTGCATGAGAACCTACTTCCCTGAAGTTGTGATTTCACCATTGCAGGGAACTTATCTTTTGTGGCTGGACTTCAGAGCATTCAATCTGTCCAAAGAAGCACTGGAAGAAAAGATGATCAAGGAAGCTTTGTGGTTTACCGATGAAGGTTATCTGTTTGGGGATGGCGGTATTGGTTTTGAACGTATCAATCTGGCATGTCCAACCTGGGTGCTGGAAGAAGCGCTGCTTCGTTTAAGAAAAGCGTTTGATCGATAAGAGAACCTTTGGGTTCTCTTTTAATTTGGTGTTGTCAATAGAAAAGAGTTTTGTTATAATATTGGGGCATATAAGAAAGGAGAAAGAAAATGCTGGATATTTTAATTATTGTTGTTGCTGTTGCACTAATACTTCTTTCTTTACTTCAGGGTGGAAAATCTGACGGTATCAGTGGAGCATTCACAGGAACTGGTGGACTGAATCTGTTCCAGAATGTAAAAGAACGTGGACCAGAAAAGGTTATCGCACAGGTAACTCTGTATCTGGGTGTTGCACTCTTTGTACTGATTATCATCGACAAAGTATTGTAAAAACAGTGGCCTTCGGGCCTTTTTTCATGGAAAAATAGAAATAGAGAATCTTAATAGAGAGGAGGGGTACCATGAATCTGATGAAAGAAGAATTATTGAATTTAATTGCATTGAAAAGCCAAAGACTGGACATTCATGGCATCATGAGTGCATGTCATCTGCATAGTACAGAAGACTTTGTAGAACTGAATAAGATGTTGAATGAGCTGGAAGATGAAGCTGAAATCACAAGAAATTCAAAGGATCGTTATTGTCTTTTGAAAGATATGGACATGTATAGAGGAACACTTGTGGTCAATCGCAAAGGATTTGGCTTTGTTGATTTACAGGACATGAGTATTTTCATTCCTGCACGTTTTATGGAAACAGCCATGAATCAGGATGAAGTTGTTGTCAAACGCCGTGTCTTTCCGGATGGAAGTGCTGAAGGGAAAGTGGTACGTATCCTCAAGCGCAATACAAAGACACTGGTAGGGACATTCCGTGGCTACAAGAATCTGCATTTTGAACCAGATGGTCTGACCAGTGATGTTTTTGTCCGAGTAAAAAACCAGTATCAGTATCCGATTGTGCCAGGGACTAAGGCAATCGCAAAAATTCTGAAATATGGTGATCCGATGCTGGTTGAAATTACAGAAATACTGGGGCATGAAAATGATCCTGGCATGGATGTGACAGGCATTCTGTTGTCTCATGGCATTCAGGTTGAATTTCCTGATGAGGTGCAAAAGCAGCTTCAGCAGTTTGAAGATCATGTCACTGAAACACAGATGATGGGACGCAGAAATCTGACAGATTGTCTGATTATCACCATTGATGGAAAAGATGCCAAAGACTTGGATGATGCCATCAGCATGGTTAAAACAGAAACAGGATATCGTTTAGGTGTTCATATTGCGGATGTATCTTCTTATGTGAAGGAAAATACACCGCTTGATACCGAAGCACGTGCACGCGGCACATCAGTTTATGTGGTGGATCGTGTTGTCCCTATGCTTCCACAGTTCTTATCCAATGGATTATGTTCCTTGCATCCTGGTGTAATCCGTTTAACAGTAAGCTGTGAAATGGAGATTGATCAGCAGGGTAAAGTAACAGGGTATGAGCTGTATCCATCGTACATTCAGTCCTCACATCGTCTGACATATGATTATGTCAATCAAGTACTGAATGAAGAAGTGGATGAGAAAAATACAGCATTAAAGGAAATGCTTCAGATGATGCATGAATGTTCACTGAAGGTCAGAGCACAGCGTTTTGAAAAAGGTGCAATTGATTTTGATCGTGAGGAAGCTAAAATTCTGGTGGATGACCAGGGAGATCCTGTGGATATCGTTCCTCGCCAGAGAGGTGAGGCAGAGCGCATCATTGAAGACTTCATGATTCTGGCCAATGAGAGTGTCGCTAATCACACAAGATGGCTTGAAATTCCGTCATTGTATCGTGTGCATGAAGCGCCTGATGCAGAAAGAATCCGTGATCTGTCACGTATGACACGTATTTTAGGTTATGTGTTAAAGGGAAGTGCTGAGTCCATTCATCCATCTGCCTTGCAGAAGTGTCTAGCCTGGTTCAAGGATCAGGAATCATTCCCGGTTGTTTCTACAATTATGCTCAGAAGTATGTCCAAAGCACGCTATGATTCCAAGTGTCTGGGACATTTCGGTCTGGGTTCAGAAGAATACACACACTTTACATCACCGATTCGTCGTTATCCGGATTTGATTGTGCATCGTATGCTGCACAAATACAGTTTCAATACTGAACTGGATTTGACAAAACGCTTCAATGATGAGATATTGATGGAAGAAATCGGAATGCAGACCAGTATGCTGGAACGCAGAGCGGTGGATGCAGAACGTGATGTCGAAGATATGAAAAAGGCTGAATTCATGGAAAT
>JAZRUQ010000080.1:0-5687 GCA_045652605.1 Erysipelotrichaceae bacterium | reverse complement strand
TTCAGGATGCTGAACCTTGATCTGCTGAGTACCAGTTCTTGGATTTGTGTAATCTGCAAATCCCATAGCGTTGAAGTAAGCCAAGATTGAATCTGGATTAGCTTCTTCGATTGAGTTATAAGGCAGTGTTACAGCCTTTGTTTCCTTGTTAAAGTAGTATTCTACATGGCACTGACCGCAAGTCTGCATTGATACATCAATACCAGAGTCTTCGCCAAGAGCATCTGCCAGATACTGATGAGTTACAGTTACTGTTGTAACATCATTTGCGTGGCAGTTATAGCAGCTGATACCTTCTTCAAGCTTTGCAGCTGTTTCATTAAAATCCAATGTATAACCAGCAACACCATTTGCATTGACGATAGCTGTATAATCAGCGCTCTTGCAAGTCAAGCAGTTAGCCAGTGCATGAGGACGTCCAGTTGCCTGAACATCTTCCAAAGAATAAGAATGAGCTCTAGCCGCATTGTAGTACTTGTTGAAAGCCATGCCTTCATAAACCACAGAAATCATTGGATATTCTTCCACATGATCAAAAACAATTTTGTTTTCTTCATTTGCAACAAAGCTTGCATAGATTTCAGGATATTCTTCCTTCCACTGATCTGCAGCAACTACACCGTTTGCATTTTCAGTAACATTTACTTGTGGTTCATCCGGTGTTGTCTGAGGATCATTCTGGGTTGAACAACCTGCAAAAACAGAGAGAACCAGGATACATGATAAAGCAATTAGTAATCTTTTCATATCAATTTCCCCTTCATTACTATTTATTGGAATTTTATCATATTGTGCACAAAATAACAAGCAAAAACAGGTTGGCATTCATTCATCAAAACCAACCTGTTCACTGTTTCTCGATATCTATTTCATACGCTTTCAACAAGTCACATAAACATGTCAAAGCAACATTCAATGGAGGCAGTTCCGGCTCCCACTTTCTTTCCCACTCCAAAGAAAACCAGCCGGTGTAGCCATCATCAATCAAATGCTTAATGATTGGTATAATTTCAAGTTCACCTTCATTTGGAAGAGTCAGTTTCCTGCCGATAGAGTCTTTGATGTGCACATGCTGAATCCATGATTTCATTGTCTCGTAGAAAACTCTCCATTGTCTGCCATAAACTGCATGTGTATGATAAATGTCCCAGATCAAACCAAAGTTTTCTTTCTGTTCCATCTGTTCAGTCAAAGCATTTAAACGTTCAACAGTGTTAAAATCTCCATGAACTTCCAGATATACCTGAACACCTTTACCCCTGGCATATGCACAGACAACATCCAGTGCTTTTGCCACACGTCTGATGCATTCCATTTCAGAATCAATGATGTTGTTTCCAAAAACACGAATTGCCTTAAAACCGATTCGCTGCGCAATATCAATTTCAATTTTTGCCTTTTCGATATTTTTTTCTACACTGCTTTCATCATGAAACTTGCACGATGTCCCTAAACTCAACGGATATACACCAGCTTCTTTCAAATCATTTTTCGTCTTTTCAACCTGACATTCCATAAAATCTGAAATGCGTTCATTGGACATTTCATTATCAATGCCGCGTACTTCAATGGCAGAGACATCATATTTCTGTGCCAGCTTCAGTATTTCAGATAAAGAATAATCATGACATCCCAATGTTGAAAAACAAAGTTTCATATCAGTTTTCCTTCTTTTTGTCTGTAGAATACATTTCATTGATGCGGCATTTCAGAATATGATTCGGCTGCATTTCATTGTTTCCTTCGATGCAATCAATCAGAACCTGTCCTGCAAGATAACCTTCTTCAAAGGCAGGCTGTACAATCGTTGTCACTGTTGGAGATGAAAGTTCAGTCCATTCAAGAGAGTCAAATCCCATCAGACCAATATCATCAGGAATACGTTTTTTCCAATGTTTCAAAACAGTGAACACTTTTGGAAGAAGCCAGCACGATGTGACAAAAACACATACATTGCGATGACTTTCCAGAATAGGTTCCAGCTTCTCTTTCAAGTTCTGTTCAGAAGTAAGATCATTTGCCAGAATTGTATCATATGTTAATTTACGTAAATCAAGGTTATCTGTTAATCCACGTGTTCGCTCAAGACGAGTCGCCAGAACATAAGGATCAGCTGTAATCATGACAAAGTGTTCATATCCTTTTTCAACCATCAGATCACAGGCTTCATAAACAGCTTCATAGTTGTTAGTCTTGATCCAAAGACCATTGGTATCACGATTTGGTGAATCAAAGTAGACAATTGGATTGGATACGCCTAATTCATTGTAGACTGTTCTAAATTCAATGGTAGGCTGTACAATGAATCCATCAACGCCCATGGCGACCATGGAACGCAGATATTGCTTCTCATATTCTGTATCATAGCCACTGGAGCCCACAATCAGCTGATACCCTTTTTCTCTGGCATAAGCTTCTATTCCTTTGACAATCTGATTCGCAAAGGAATTTGTAATATCTCCAATGATGACACCGATTAATTTAGTTTGTTTAAAGTTCAGCGATCGAGCTACAACACTTGGCTCGTATCCTGTTTTTTCAATTACTTTTTCGATTCTCAGACGGGTGTCCTCTGACATCTTTTCAAATTTACCATTCAGGTAAAAAGAAACAGTCGTTTTGGATACACCTGCTAGTTTAGCGATATCGCTGATGGTCATCTTTGTTTTCACAATAATCACTCCGTTTACTAAACTGGTTTACATACTTTTATTATAGTGAGAATAAAAACATTGTCAAATAAAACAAATTACACTCTGTATTTAATTGACAAAAACCAAGTAAAGTTGTAAATTATAAGTATACCGGTTTACTAAAAATCGAAGGAGAGGACATTATGGCTGATATTCTTAAGAAAATTCATGGCATCGGTATCGTACCAGTAATCGCACTGGAAAACGTGGAAGATGCTGCCCCACTGGCTCAGGCACTGTGCAATGGAGGACTTCCAGTAGCTGAAGTTACTTATCGTACTGCTTGCGCACATGATGCAATGATTGAAATGAAAAAGGCATGCCCACAGATGCTGGTTGGTGCTGGAACTGTTTTGACTAAGGAACAGGTTGATTCTGCATTGGATGCAGGTGCAGAATTCATCGTTTCTCCAGGTCTGAATCCTGAAATCGTTCGTTACTGCCAGGAAAAGAACGTTCCAATTCTGCCAGGAACTGCAAATGCAAGTGATATTGAAGTAGCTCTGTCTTTGGGACTGACTGCTGTTAAATTCTTCCCAGCTGAGCCTCTGGGTGGTATTAAGATGATCTCTGCTCTGGCTGCACCATATACTCAGATGAAATTCATGCCTACAGGCGGTGTTTCACCTAAAAATATGAAAGACTATCTGTCAAATCCAAAAATCATCGCTTGCGGCGGTACTTGGATGATCGACAAGAAAGCTATGCAGGAAAAGAACTTCGCTAAGATCGAAGAACTGACTCGTCAGGCTGTCAGAGAAATGCTGGAAATCAAGATTAAGCATATCGGAATCAACGTACCAACTGCTGAAGCTAAGGCTACTGCTGAAATGATGGCTCGTCTGTTCCAGGGTGTTGTTTCTGAAACTTCTAAGGGATACTTCGGTTCACCACTGATTGAAGTGATGAATGAAGGCTTCCACGTTGGAACTCATGGTCATATTGCTATGGGTGTAAGCAGCACTGAACGCGCAATGGCTTACTTCAAAGCTTTGGGCTATGAATTCGATGAAGAAAGCGTTACATATGATGCACACGGTGATGCTAAATTTGCTTACTTCAAGGGTGAATTTGCAGGATTCGGTGTTCATCTGGTAAATAACTAAGTTATAATAAAAAAAAGGAGAAAACAAATTATGAAAATCGTAACAATGGGCGAAATTATGCTCCGTCTCTCTACTCCAGGAAATACTCGTTTTGTTCAGTCTGACTCATTTGATGTTGTATACGGTGGCGGTGAAGCTAACGTTGCAGTATCATGCGCAAACTATGGTCATGAAGCTTATTTCGTAACTAAGCTGCCTAAGCATGAAATCGGGCAGTCTGCAGTGAACGCACTGCGTAAATATGGTGTACGCACTGATTTCATCACTCGTGGTGGTGATCGTGTTGGTATCTACTATCTGGAAACAGGTGCAAGCATGCGTCCTTCAAAAGTTATCTATGACCGTGCAGGAAGCGCAATCGCTGAAGCAAACCCTGAAGACTTCGACTTCGATGCAATCATGGAAGGTGCTGACTGGTTCCACTGGTCAGGAATCACTCCTGCAATCTCTGACAAGTCTGCTGAACTGACTAAGCTGGCTTGTGAAGCTGCTAAGCGCCATGGTGTTACAGTATCAGTTGACCTGAACTTCCGTAAGAAACTGTGGACTAAAGAAAAAGCTCAGAGCATTATGCGCCCACTGATGCAGTATGTTGATGTATGCATCGGTAACGAAGAAGATGCTGAACTGTGCCTGGGATTCAAACCAGATGCAGACGTTGAAAAGGGTGAAACAGGAGCTGAAGGTTACAAGGAAATCTTCAAGCAGATGGCAAAGGAATTCGATTTCAAATATGTTATCTCTACTCTGCGTGAATCTTTCTCAGCTACACACAATGGTTGGAAGGCTCTGATCTATAACGGTGAAGAATTCTATGAATCTAAGCGTTATGACATCAACCCAATCATCGACCGTGTTGGTGGTGGTGACAGCTTCTCTGGTGGCGTTATCCATGGTCTTTTGACTAAGCCTAATCAGGGTGAAGCTCTGGAATTCGCAGTTGCTGCATCAGCTCTGAAGCACACTATCCCTGGTGACTTCAATCTCGTTTCTGTTGAAGAAGTTGAAGCTCTTGCTGGTGGAGATGCATCAGGTCGCGTACAGCGCTAATTGAACTTAAAAAGGAACTGAATATCAGTTCCTTTCTTTTATTTTGATTTCTTAGTCGTTGACTTTTTCGTCGACGACTTTTTCGTTGTTGAAGTCTTTTTTGTGCTAGTTGACTTCTTGGTTGTACTCTTTTTTGTTGAAGTTGATTTTTTTGCTGTGCTTTTCTTCGTTGTTGATTTTTTAGTTGTACTTTTCTTGGTTGTTGATTTCTTTGCTGTATTCTTCTTTGAAGTACTGCTTTTCTTAGTACTTGTTGATTTCTTTGTCGTAGACTTTTTAGTGGTCTTTGCACCTTCATTCAATAAGTCTTCCAATTTGTCTTCAACATCATTGTCCTTAATGAACTGTCCGACCTGACTTAACAGGTTGGTTAACTGATTTGGGTTTTCTGCATTTTCATTGTTTTCTACCCATGCTTCCGCAAGTTCATCCAGTTTTCCCTGTTTGACAAACTTCTTTGCTGCTTTTAAAACATCATCCATTTCAAGTCCTGTTTCTTTTTTACTTGCCATAATTCTTTCCATCCTTTAACTGTAAGTCATTATTTCATCTGTACATAACCTGGTCTTTGAATCTGTATGCATCCTGGTCCTGTCGAATTGATTTCAATAAATTCAACTGTATCATGTGCTTCAACTTTATCCCAGTCATTCCAGCCTTCTGGATGAATGTGACGATCCAGCCAGCAGTTCTCAATTGTAACCTTTGCATAATTTCTCCAGGGACGTGCTATATAACAGGAATGATCCGGCACTTCTGGTGCACAAGTAAATCTGCAGTTTACAGCAGTAAAACCTTTCTTCTGTCCAAGCGGTGTAGATGGTGCAAAAACATAACC
>JAZRUQ010000079.1:0-15558 GCA_045652605.1 Erysipelotrichaceae bacterium | reverse complement strand
CCTGATGAAAGCCTATGAAAAAGGATACAGTGCGCAATTTCAGGAAATTGCCTATGCACTGCAGTCAGCAGCGTTGGCAGTGGATACCAACTGCAGAGTTGTCTTTGAAGTGCTGAAAAAACTGACTGACAATGAAATTGCACAGACACTTGTGAAAAGTGCGAAAAATGAGCTGAATCTGTCTTATTATGTACCTCTTTTTGATGATGATCAGGATGTGAAACCTTATCGTGAATTCAGTTTCTTTGAAACATCAAGAGGTACGAAAACAGGAATCGTTAAAGACTGCGTACTGTATGTCACCAATTGTTTCCAGTGGAGAAGAGATCCTGATTTGACATCTGTCATGTATCTGCAGAACATTCGTACAGAGAAAATCGAGAGTATCCTGCAGCTTCCGTATCAGGTTCGCCGATTCAGTATCCATAATCACTGCATTTATGTGGTCTCTGCTCCATCAACAGCTTGTGATGATGTCATGATGGAAATCTATGAGGTTCCGACATTGAGAAAAGTCATGTCAAGAAAAGTAAATCTGCAGCTGGATGAAAAGTACAGTTTCACAACGTATGCTCATGGCTATGATGGAATCATGTATGATGTGGTGCAGACTTCAGAACTGCCACATCGCTTGATTGTCTATCGCATCAATGACATGACACCAATGCTTGAAATTGAATATCCAGTTGAAACAACACAATTCATGAGTGATGGCAAAATGGACAGAACAGGAATGGAACTGAAATTCTATGGCCCATTCATGATGGAAGCCAATTCACACCACGAAACGATGAATTTGTGGCATATTCCTAGCGGCCAGTGTATATATCAGGGTACTTATGAATTTGGTGGATACAACTGTACAATGGATCAGAATGCTTTTTACTTCTACCGGAAGATTGATCAGGGAATCGCGTGTGAAAAATATACAGTTGATCATGATCAGATTATTGATAGAAAGAGAATTGAAATCCCTGACTATAAAGTGAAATGGTCTATCGATGTAGAGGGGGCATGCGGTTATTTGTTCATGAATGATGGTCCTGATACGGTACGTGTCTATGATTCAGATCTGAATTTTGCAGGTTATCTGGAAAATGTGTTTACAGCATCAGAGTCTGCTTATAATTCTACTTTGTTCAGTCAAGGTGATGATCTTCTGATTAAAAATGACAATCGTTGTTCACTTTACCATATGAATCAGATTCAGTCTGCTTTTATCCCTGAAAAAACAATGTCAGAAAAACAGAGCAGTTCATACCCATATACAAAGTTTGTCTACGACAACCATCTGTATCTTCTGGCAGATGATGCCAAAAAAATCAACACAGGAACACTTGAAGTTGTGGCAGAATGTGAAATGGATGGTTTCTCTGAAGGTTCAATGGCGAAAAACACAGGAGATACACCATCAGATGTCTATCAGATCAGAGGCAAGGATTATCTGTTAAGATATCGCAAGGTATCCTTCAAGACAGGCAGATATGAATTCAGACTGCATAAAATGAGTGATTTCAGTGTCGCTGCACGTATGTACAAAGAATTTGGTGAAAAAGAAATAGCGTATGTCTTCTGTCATGATTTCAATCTGGGTATCGTCTTGAAACATGATGATTCAGATCGATTGTTTACTCCGGAAATTCTCATCTATTCCCTTATTGATTTCAGTGAAGTTGCTCATACATATCTTGATGTAAGGTGTCGTTATGTGAGTTCTGTTACATTGAACTATAGGAAAAACTATCTACTGTGTCATGAGTGTGTTGAGAATGGGTATAAAACACTTCGCATTTATGATTCATGGACTCAGCAGCTGGAATCCTCTTTTGTCCATCACAATGATGTTCGTTTTGATACTTTTGATGTGTATATCAGAAAAAATCATCTTTATATGTTTGGCCATGACAAAAGAAGCGAGGAAGTAATTGTCTTTGTGCATGATTTTGGATTGAATCAGTCTTATATCGGTTTAAGACTGACCAAGAAAACAGAATATGTACAGTATAGAATTCATGGAGTCACAGAAGATGAAATGTTCATTGCGGATTTTGTGCATCAGAAATTCTATATCTATGCATTGCCTTTGTTTGAAAAGGTACTTGAAATAGATGTGGTGGATCGTTCAAATCCATTCAAGACAATGCAAAGCAGAAATATGATTCATCGAAATGGAATGTACATCAATATTCAGACGAATGGAAGA
Organism: Erysipelotrichaceae bacterium; assembly: GCA_045652605.1. Classification (GTDB taxonomy): domain Bacteria; phylum Bacillota_I; class Bacilli_A; order Erysipelotrichales; family Erysipelotrichaceae; genus RGIG1896. Next base: position 13,355 of record JAZRUQ010000079.1, on the reverse strand, counting down.
ATGGATATGTACGATGATAAGACAGGTAAGTATATCATGAGTCAGATTCTCCCTTATGAAGGAATCAGTGCTGTGGACTTTGAGAATGAAAGATATTTCTATGTAGGCTATGGTTTGAAAAAATATGCATTCTATAAATTGACAAGTACAAAGTGGTTATAGAATTGAAAGAAAACCTGTAAACATGAGTTTGCAGGTTTTTATTTTATCAGGACTTATATATAATAAAGATAAGAGGTTGAATTTATGGAAAATCATATTAAACTTGCTGCAAGTGATCTAGATGGAACATTTTTAAATGCATCTGGTGAAGTAGGGCCAAAGACTGAGGAAATATTAAAAATAATGAATGAAAAGGGTATTCTGTTTGTCCCATGTACGGGTAGAGCTTATATTGAGGCACCGGATTACTTTAAAGAGAATGAACAGTTCAAATATCTGGTGACATCCAATGGAGCTCTGATCAGTGATCGTCATGGTCATCCAATTCAGACATTGGCACTATCAGCGGAAAAGGCACGCGAAGTGATGAATCTGGTTCATCCAATCTCATCTTATTGGACAGTGGATGTGGATGGTGTGTTGTATTGCAGCGAAACATTAAGTGACGATAAAGAGCTGGTAGGTGAAACTGAAGAAAGAATTGAAGAGTTCAGAAAAACACGTACATTCTGTTATGGATATGACTTTTTAAATAAAGCTGAAGGTACAGTACGTAAACTTCATTTCATGGTTAAACATCCTGAACATAAACAGGAAGTTTTAAATGCACTGAAAGATGTACAGGATGTGATGATTACATGGTCCAGTCATTCTAACGTAGAGGTGCAGCATCCATTGTGCGGTAAAGGAAAAGCACTTGAGATTGTTATGGAAATGGAACAGATAGAGAAGTCGCAAACAGTGGGTTTTGGAGATAATACCAATGATCTGAGCTTGTTTGACGCGGTAGGATTGAAGGTGGCTGTCGAAAATGCTTCACTGGATTTAAAAGAAGCTGCAGATGATATTGCACAATCCAACAAGGTGGAAGGTGCTGCATTGTATCTGGAAAAGCTTTTAGGAGGTATAGAATGAGTTGGAAGATTGGCGTCATCGGATTTGGAAATATGGCTCAGGCCATGATTGGTGGATGGATAAAGAGCGCTGCCATCGACAAAAAAGATGTATATGTATGTGCTGCACATTATGATAAACTGTGCAGAAGTGCAGAAAAATACGGAGTCAATCCATGTCGTACAATTGCGGAAGTGTGCGAAAAGTCCGACATGATTCTTCTTGCGATAAAGCCTTATCAGATGGAGAAGGTTATTCCTGAAGTAAAAGAAATGCTGAAAGACAAGGTTGTGGTTTCTGTTGTGTCAAGCTGGATGTTTGATCGCATGGAGACTGTGCTGTCTGAAGGTACACATCATATCAGTACTTGTCCAAACACTCCGGTTGCAGTATGCGAAGGAATTGTTATTGTGCAGGATAAGCATTCTTTGTCGGATGAAGAATACACAACATTGATGAATTTACTGGGTCAGATTGCATTGGTAGAGGTCATGGATGAACAGCATATCGGAATTGGCGGAACATTAAGCGGAGCTACACCAGCGTATGCTGCAATGTTTATTGAAGCATTAGGAGATGCAGGGGTGAAGCATGGTCTGACTCGTGCACAGGCTTATCGTCTGGCCGCAAAAATGATTCAGGGTACAGGCAAGCTTTATCTTGAAGAAGGTAATCATCCAGGGGCTATGAAAGATGCGGTGTGCTCACCAGGCGGTATTACTATTACCGGTGTGGAAGCGCTGGAAAGAAATGGATTCCGTTTTGCGGTCATGGATGCGATCAATGCCTGTCAGGCAAAGAAGATGTAGTGTATGATTTACTTGATTACAGGAGCTTCCCATACAGGAAAGACATATTTAGCTCAGAAAATGCTAGAAAAACTGCACATTTCAACCTTGTCACAGGATCATGTCAAAATGGGACTGATACGTAGTGGTCTGATAAATGTGACGGTATATGAGGATGAAAAGCTGACAGAAATACTGTGGCCTGTCACTAGAGAGATGATGAAGACAGCCATTGAAAATCATCAGAGTCTGATTGTTGAAGGGTGTTATGTGCCTTTGAACTGGAAAGATGACTTTGATGAAGATATGTTGAATCAGATTCAGTTTGTCTGTCTGATTTTAAGTGAAAACTATCTCAGAACACATGAAGATAATCTGGTTAAATATGGTGATGTCGTAGAAATGAGACAAGAAAAGTCTATTAACAAAGAATGGCTTATACATGAAAACGAATGTTGGCTAAAAGGATGCAGAACGGACCAGCTGCCTTATGTTTTGGTCAATGAGAAGTATGATATGATTGAACAGGCAATGGACCTGTTTCGATTGGATTAAAGGAGGATTCAACATGATTATTCAAAGTACAAGGGTTTATTTTGAAGAAAAGCTTCAGCCTCGTCAGATTGTGATTGAGGACGGAAAGATTAAGGAGGTGCTTCCATATGGACTTGTGGGTGGCGCAAAAGATTATGGTGATCTGTTGATTCTTCCAGGATTGGTGGATGTGCACAATCATGGCTATGATGGTCTGGACACCAACCATGCAACGGTTGAGTGGCTTGAAAGATGGATGAAATATCTGCCATCTGAAGGGGTTACCGCGACACTTGCATCGATCTCAAGTGCACCAAAAGATGAACTGTTAAGTGGTCTGAACAGTGTTAAACAGTTTATGGAAAATCCGGTGGAGGGAGCACATCTTCTCGGTGTGTATGAAGAGGGTCCATTCATCTCTGAAAAGTTCAGAGGGGCTCAGTCTTTGGAGTGCAAGATCACTGCATCCAAGGAAGACGTAGATGAGTTCAATGATGCATGTGGAGGCAATTTGAAATATGTCATGATTGCAGTAGAAGAACTTAATGAGAATTATGATGTTGTTTCTTACTGTGTGCAAAATGGCATGCGTGTTGCCTTGGGTCATACAGGGGCAAAGTTTGCACAATGTGAAAAAGCCATTGAACATGGAGCAACTTCATTCACTCATACATTCAATGGCATGCTGGGACTGCATCATCGTGAACCTGGTACAGTTGGTGCAGCGATGTATTTTGATGATTGTTATGCAGAGCTGATCTGTGATGGCATTCATGTAGAAAAACATGTTGCCAACATACTGGCAAAAGCCAAGGGAAAAGATAAACTGATTCTGGTGACAGACTCTGTGGCTATCAAAGGGTTAAAACCTGGCATTCATGTGACAAAGGGTCGTACAACCTACATTGGAGAAGATGGTGTTGGCCGACTTGAAAATGGTACGCTTGCAGGAAGCTGCAACAAGATGAATCACATTCTTGATTTTGCGATTCATGATGCGAAGATTGATGTGACAACAGCGATCAACGCAAGCACAATCAATCCATGCCGTATGCTGGGCATCAACACCAAAGGTTTGATTGCCTCAGGCTATGATGCGGACATCGTTGTGTTTGATGATCATTTCAACACTCAGGCAGTTTATCTGATGGGGAAAACTTATGAGATTTAAGGTATCGTTCAGATACCTTTTTCTTTTGTGAAAGTCATGTTTGGCCAGCGCATCTGCATCCAGTTGTCATCGTAGGTGTGATCGATGAATTCTTCCAGTGCATTGTCTGCAGGGATAGCTTGTTGGCGTGCAGTGTATCGCATCATCGCAAAGGATGTCAGAAGACCATCCAAAAGAAAAATCAAGGCAATAAACCAGGTGATGATTTTACCTGTCAGAGGTGGTATTTTTTCAATTGTCTTTTCCAGTGGAGGCATCATCAGGCGCACCCACATGACACCTAAAAGTCCCCAGAAAATACAGTAGAGCACATTGGTTCTTCCGCCTATGTTCAGTGCCATTTCTGAGTAGTCCCAAAAAACTGTGCCAAAGATGATTTCTGTAAACAAACTGCAGCAGTATTCATAGACACCACCGATGAAAAATCCAGCTGAAAACAGAATCAGATTGTGTCTTTTAGATAGTGGTTTTAATGAAATGGTCAGTACAACAGCGCCTATTCCCCAGACGATACTAAATGGACCGTAGATAAGGCTTGAACGGTTCATCCAATAGCCGTCCATGATGCGACAGAAACACATTTCAATCAATGCACCTAGAAATGAACTGATAAGAAAAATCCAGACAAGCTTGTCAAAACACAGACCCTGACCAAATGAAAGTTCTATTGAAGCTGATAAGTCAGGATAGGACTTCTGCAGGCGATTCCATGTTGCATTGGTGATGGAATTGACAAGATTCTGGGTTCTGTTTTGCGTGTTCTGACTGAATTTATCTTGTTTATGAGATCTTAAGGATGAGAAAATACAAATAAAATCTAAAATAAGAATTAGACTACAAATAAAAGATATACTAACAATAATAAAAGTGGGAATCATTCTCGTTATGGAATAAATGAAGGGGTGAACAACCAAAAGTACTGCCAATAGCACAGTGGAAGCACATAATTCAAAAATCAGTTGTTTATAACGAGTTAAAGTAGGGAGATTAGAGGTGTCTTCTTCCTTTAAGTGACAGATATTCTGTATGAAAACTTCTGAACTCATCCAGATAAAGTGAAAGATAAACAGTGAGGCTATCCATTGCAGAGACAGATGATGCTGCAAAGAGGGAAGTATCTGCAACAATACAATTGCACTGATGCCATAAGGGAGTGTAAGGGGCAGATTGAGAAAGCCTTTGTTGATGAAGTGTCGGGTTTTGATGGAGGCGATGACAACCTCTAGACACCATCCTAGAAACGAATAAAGAAACAGAAAAATGATGCAGTCATGCAGTGTATAAGTCAACATAAAAAAGTCCTTTCTGAAGGACTACAGACTATCATGGATTGAGGGTAAAAAATGCTACATTATGACGATTGTGTCAAGTGAATTGACAATGATGTGATGATGTCAATTCGTTTGAGTTTTTGATATACTGATGATATAGAAAAAGGTGAATTATGAAAAAGTTTGTGTTTATTGATATTGATGGAACTTTGTACGATCATAAGAATCACATTGTGCCTGCATCAGCTATTGAAGCATTAAGAAGAGCGAAGGAAAATGGTCACGAATTGTTTATCTGTACAGGAAGACCTAAACCTGTTGTGGAAAGCAGTTATCTGGAGCTGCCAATCAGCGGTGCAGTATTTGCGGGTGGAACACATATTGAAGTCGATGGAAAAGTGATTTATCAGGGACAGTTCCCTTATGAACAGATTGAAGCGATTGTGAAGCACATGAAAAGTCATGATATTGAATTTACTTTAGAAGGTGTTGATCGCAATTATTATACGGACTGGACATATGATTACTTTAAATCCTATTTCTGTGATCGAGTGGGTGCAGATTTGGAAATGATTCGCAAGTTTGAAGAAAGAAGTGTCATCTGCGATTATGAGGATTATACAAGTGAAGATGCAGCTCAGGTGGCAAAGATTGATCTTTTTGCGCTGGATAACGGTGACATTCGAGAATACATGAAAGCATTGCCTGAAAATGTAGAGGGCTTTCTTTATTCAAGTCCAATAGGAGATCGCATTGAAGGAGAAATCCTGATTCAGGGTGTATCCAAAGCCAGTGGGATAGATAAAGTCATTCAACACTTCGGTGGAAAACTGGAAGATACGATTGCGATTGGAGACAGTACCAATGATTTGCCTATGATTGAGCATGCAGCATTGTCAATCGCAATGGGCAATGCCTGCGATGCTTTAAAAGAAGCTGCAGACTATGTTTCAGCGGATGTCAGTGAAGATGGGCTGGCGCATGCGTTTAAATATGCAGGATTGATTTAAGAGAGGAATTATGAAGAAGTTTGTATTTATTGATATTGATGGCACTTTGTATGATAAGGCGAGCCATTGTGTGCCGGAATCGGCAAAGATAGCTCTGAAAATGGCAAAGGAAAAAGGCCATGAATTGTTTATCTGCACAGGAAGAACCAAAGGAATGGTAGAAAACTCATATCATCAGCTTCCTGTCAGTGGTTTTGTCTATGGGTGTGGAGCTCATATTGAAAAGGATGGTCAGCTTCTCTTTAGTGTGCAGTTTCCAAAAGAAGAAATGGCTGATCTGATGGACTATTTCCAGAAACATGATATTGACTATAGCTTAGAGGGCAGAGATGTTTCTTATTTCTCAGAAGCATCGATGAAGATCTATATGAATTATTTCTGTGATAAGAATCCAGAAATGAAAGAAAGATTCACATCAGGCATGATGATGAAGAATCTTTCTGAAGTAGATGAAGCGGGAAAACAGCAGATCTTGAAGATGGCATTTCAGACTAAAAATGAAAAGGCATTGATGGAAAAACTGAACAAACTTTCCGATAAACTGACTTATTTTATTTACAGTGATTCATTCAGTGGAGATATTGAAGGTGAAATTCTGGTCAAGGGTGCAGATAAGGCTGACAGCATTGATCGCGTGATTGATATCTGCAAAGGCAATCTGGAAGATACAATTGCCATTGGTGACAGTGACAATGATATTTCCATGATTCAGAAAGCGGGTATTGGTATTGCGATGGGCAATGCATGTGACAGCTTAAAGGAAGCTGCGGATTATATCACAACAGCTGTCAGTGAAGATGGTTTGTATACAGCCTTTGAAGTGATGGAGTTAATTTAAAAAGGGACATGAAGATGTCCCTTTAATGTTTTAGAGTGATTTGATCAGTTCTGGAAGTTTAGCTTCAAACTTGACACCATACCAGTGAGATGGGTCATTTTGTGTGTGTTTGATGCATTCAACAACATAGTCTGCGGCAATCTTTGCAGCTTCGAATGTTGTCTTTCCTCTCATCAGTGCACCAGTGAAGGCAGATGCGTACACATCACCTGTACCATGGCATCCTTTTGAGATTTTCTGATGTTCATAGTAGCTGTATTCACCGTTTTCATAAACAACAACACCTGTTGTTTCAGGTTTATAGCTGACACCTGTCAAAACAACAGTCTGGTTGTTTACGGCAAGAGCCTTTAATAATGACATGATGTAGTCTTTGTCATATTCAGTCTTGTATTCGATATCTGTCATGAAACATGCTTCTGTGATATTTGGAAGAATGATATCTGCCATATCGCACAGAGTTCTCATTTCCTTGGCATATTCCATATCAAAGATGGAATACAAAGCTCCATTGTCTGCCATAGCAGGGTCAAAGATTTTCTTTCCACCTTCCTTTAAGCAGGAAGCGCAGATGTTTTTAACATATTCAATCTGTTTAATGCTTCCCAGATAACCAGTATAAACTGCATCAAATTTGATACCTTCTTTTACCCAGTGTGCTGCAATTGATGGCATATCATCACTGAGATCTCTGAATGTAAATCCAGTAAAGCCAGCAGTGTGTGTAGAAAGCACTGCAGATGGCAGAATTGCAGTTTCAATACCGCATGCAGATAAAATAGGAAGTGCTACAGTCAATGAGCACTGTCCAACGCAGGAAATATCCTGGATGGTTAAAATTCTTGAATGATTCATGGTTGTGTCTCCTAAAAAATACAGTTTAATTGTATTAAAATCCTAGTGAATGTGTCAATATTTGGAATTAAATTGACTTAATGTGACGTTCTTCTGGGAGCAGTTGAGTGACTTTGATGCCCAGGAATGCAACAGTTTCTTCCAGCTCTCTCATTTTATCGGTATAAATGAGTTCTGGTCGATGTGCATCTGAGTTAATCAGATAAGTCAAGTTGTATTCTTTTGATATTTTTAAAGCTTCAAAGTTAGGGTATGGTCGATCTGCATGATAACCAAATCCATTGATTTCAACTGGAATATTGAGTTCTTCGCATGTCTTATAGATTGATCTTAATGCCTTTTCAGCGTATTTATCAAATTTAGGATAGCTGAAAAGGAAAACATCAGGATGGGCTACAAATGAAAACATGCCTGAGTGAAGAGCTTCACAGACCGTTTTTGAATAGATCTCTAGTGCATCTTTATTCATGTTGGTAAAGGCATTGTAATAACGGTCTTTTCCACAACGATGCTGTCCCAGAACCATCACAGTATAGCCATATTCATTGATTAGCTTTTTATAGAAATCAAGAGCTTCTGGATAGTATTCGCATTCAAATCCTTTATAGATAGTAATCTGATTTTTGTATTTTTCAATTGTTTCATCTAAAAGCTGATTGTAAGCTCCAAATTCTTCCCATCTCATACGGGCAGGGTCGGTGTTGTCGATATGGGGTACGTGATCTGTCATTGCGATTTCTTTTAATCCAAGACGGATTGCCTCTTTGATGTAGTCTTCCGCCTCACCCTTGGCATGATTGCACCATCTTGTGTGAGTGTGATAATTAGCGATCATGATATCCCTCCTCATCTTTTTTAATTATAATGATTTGCGAATTGAAAAATCAAGTGCGAAACGGTATAGTGAAAGCATAGAAAAGAGGAATTTTTATGGCAAAAATCATCAAGGGATTCAAAATGAGAGTATACCCTGACAAACATGAAGAATATGAAAAAAGACACAATGAATTATGGCCTGAAATGAAGGAAATGATTCATGAATATGGTGGAAGCAACTACACAATTTTCCTGGATAAGGAAACAAACATTCTGTTTGGCTACATTGAACTTGAAGATGCCGACAAATGGAGTAAGAGTGCTGATACAGCAATCTGCAGAAAATGGTGGGATTACATGGCAGATATCATGGATACAAATCCAGATAATTCACCAGTATCCATCGATTTACAGAATGTGTTCCATTTAGACTAGTATGAAGAAGCCGATTCAAGTAATTTTCAGTGATCTGGATGGTACTTTGTTTCATGGGGGACCTGCATTGTGCACAATGACCAAAGAGAATGAAGATGCAATCATTCGCTGGACTGAAGCTGGAAACAGATTCATCATTGCAACAGGAAGACCTGCAAGCATTAAAGATGAGCTTGTAGAAAGACATCACATTCAATGTGATATTCTGGCATGCAATGGGGCTAAAGTGATTCTGGATGATCAGCTGCTGTGGTCAAAAGAAGTAGGACCACAGGAAACAAGAGAAATCATGGAGATTTGTGAACCTTATGGTGATCTTGTTGACTTTGCCTTGGATATGGACTGGATTGAATGGGTAGTCTATCATCGTGGCAGTCTTGTGGAAAAGAAATACCCAGATGCGAACTACAACACAACGGTTGAACAGTATCTTTCCAAAGAAAGAGATATGTATGCCAATAAAATCTATATGGTTTGTGCCGACCAGGAAGTAAAAAGCGAACTGATGGAAAAGCTGTCAGTTCATTTTGAAGGTCGACTTGCGGTAACCAGCAGTGCACCTGACAACATTGAGCTAGGATGTCTTGGTGTTGGTAAAGATGTAGCTTTACTGGAAATCCTGAAACGAATGAATCTGGATGCGACTCAGGCTGCTGCAATTGGTGATGAAGTGAATGACTTGACGATGCTTAAATGCATCCCATATGGTTTTGTGATGTCTTCAGCACGTGATGAAATCAGACAAGAGATTCCTCGAGAAATAGAGTCGGTTGCTGAGCTTATTGACTGGTGTCTTGACTACAATGAAAAGATAGAATGAAATTCACACAATAGTGGATTTATGATACAATAATGCACGGGATGTGATAATAATGGAAAAACATATCAGTACAACAAGAATTTATGACGGAAGAATCGTGAATTTAAGAAACGATGTCGTTGAATGTGATGGCGGAATCATTGCAGAACGTGAAATTATTGAACATGCAGGTGGGGCAAGCATTGCGATGGAAGATGAAGATGGCAAATATCTGCTGGTTTCACAGTATCGTTATGCACAGCAGATGGAAATGCTGGAATATCCTGCAGGAAAACTGGAGCCTGGAGAAGATCCACTGGAAACAGTGAAGCGTGAAGCACAGGAAGAAACAGGATATGAAGCACTGGATGTGGAATATCTGGGATTCTGTGTGCCAACTGGTGCCTATCTTCAGGAAAGAATCTATATGTACATGGGGCGCTGCGGAAAATATGTAGGCACTGATTTTGACCGAGATGAGAATCTGGCTCTTCAGCGTTATACATTGGAAGAACTGACAGAAATGATCATGAACAATGAAATCGTCGATGCAAAAACCATTGCGATGACATTTAAAGTACTTCAAAAAAAGAACGGGAAATAAGAATCCCGTTTTAATTTTTTAAAAATTTTTAAAATTTTTAAAAAAAGTGCTTGCATTTTAGTTTAAAGTGTAGTTTAATATATGAGCAACATCTAATGCGGATGTGGTGAAATTGGCAGACACGTATGATTCAGGTTCATATGCCCTTAAAAGCGTGCAGGTTCAAGTCCTGTCATCCGCACCATCTAGATTGCTGAAGGAACTCGTAAGAGTTCCTTTTTTCTGTTTACAGGAAAATTGCCGATTGAGATTGAAGAAGATAGAAACTTCACTCGGTTGGCTTTTTTTATGTGAATTTTGAGTTATCCACATGATTAAATGTTTGAAAACAAGTATGATAGAAGGAAGCATAAGAGTTTTAAACAAAATGATGTGGATAAAAGTGTGAATACTGTGAGACAACTTTGAGACATATATGGTACACCTTAGGGACAATTGTCTTCTGGATTTCTGTTAAACTAGGGTATATCGAGGTATATTGACTTGCGTTTAAAGTTTCATCTATACTTTAAGTGTAAATGTCACTCTAGGAAGGAATTTGATGTGAGCGAAAAAGATAGAGTTTCAAAGTGGTTTTTCAGAGACAATGAAAGATATGCAGATCTGCTGAATGGATTGATCTATGATGGAAACCAAGTCGTCAAAGCAGATGATCTGGAAGAAGTGAATGTGGAATTGAATGAGAGAATCAAGACACAGATCAGTGAAGAGAGAAGACGTGATTTGTTGAAACAGTGCAAAAAGAATGGTGTCGTGTATGCTTTGTATGGAGCAGAAATGCAAAGTACAGTGGATGAGACCATGCCTTTGAGAGTGATGAACTATGATGCATTGACGTATTTGAAAATGATGAAGAGTAAAATGCAGATGGTACCGATCATCACATTGTGTCTGTATACAGGAGAACAGGAGTGGAATAAACCAGTCAGCCTGCATGAGATGATGAATGTGCCTGATGGGATGAGAAGTATCGTACAGGATTACAAGGTGCTGGTGGCAAGTGCACTTTCACTGGATACAGGAAAGTACAGAAATGAGAGTGTAAGAGAATTGTTTGAATTGATGCAGGATGTACATACTCTGAGAAAAGAGGAAATGGCAGAAAAGTATGGAAGAAGAGTCTGTCAGAGTGCGGATGCAGTGGATACGGCAGCAGTATTAACAGGATGTCCAGAATTAAGAAAAATGATCGTAACAGACCAGGAGGGAAACAGGATGTGCAGAAATTTTGATCAGATGGTAAAAGAATGGAAAGAAGAAGGCAAATCTGAAGGGATTGCAGAAGGAAGAAACTTAGGTATAGCAGAAGGAAGACGCTTAGGTATAACAGAAGGGAAAGGTCTCGGAGTAAGCGAGGGAAGAGTTCTAGGAGCACAGCAGGAAAAGGAAAAAGTGATACAGCGATTGAACAAGATTGGATTACCGGTTGAACAGATAGCGGTGGCAGTAGCTTTGAGTACATCAGAAGTGCAGTCATTGATTGCAGGATAAATGTTAGAAACAGATGAAAGTCCAGATTCTGGACTTTTTCTTTAAATATGGAGTATGATGATTAAAATGAGGTAGATATCTATGAAAAATCTTGAGCATGCATTGCAATATGTGGAAGATACACAAAGTGAATTGATTCAGTTAATTAAGGATTTATGTGCTATTCCTTCTTTTTCTCATCATGAGTTGAAGAAAGCGCAGTTTATTCAAAGCTGGTTTGCGAAATTGGGAGTAGATGCGATTGTTGATGAGAAATACAATGTGATTGTACCCATTGATGCAGATAATAAAAATCAGCTGACTGTTTTTATGGCCCATATTGATACCGTGTTTCCAGATGAAACAGGTTTTGAATGTGTTGAGGAAGATGGCTGGCTGTGTGCACCAGGTGTTGGTGATGATACGGCCAATGTTGCAGAATTGATGCTGATTGCCAGATATATGATAGAGAATAGATTAAGCTGTCCAAATGGTTGTCTGATTGTGTTCAACAGCTGTGAAGAAGGGTTGGGTAATCTTGAAGGCAGTCGTTATCTGATGGATACTTATGGAGATCGTGTGCATGAGTTCTATTCGTTTGATGGTGGATACAAAGGTGTTGTCTGCAAGGCAGTAGGTTCTGTGCGTTATGAAGTAGTGGTTAAGACAGAGGGTGGACATTCTTATGGGGCTTTCGGTAATCGCAACGCGATAGCATTGGCTTCCAGTATGATCTGTACACTGTATGACTATAAAGTGCCAACACGTGGTAAGAGTACATACAATGTCGGTGTGATTGAAGGAGGAACATCTGTCAATACCATTGCACAGGAAGTAAAATTCATGTTTGAAGTACGCAGCGATGAAAGAGAAGATCTGTTTGAAATGAAACAGTTCTTTGAGTCTGTGATCAATGCATATCGCTGTATGGGTATTGATGTAGATGTGAAACTTCTGGGTGAGCGTCCATGTATGGGGAATGTAAACATGGAGCATATGCAGAACATTTTGACCCGCGTTGCAGAAGTGATTCATCATCATACAGGAAATCTGCCTTCTTTGCATTCAGGCAGTACAGATTGCAACATCTGTTATGATCGCGGTGTAGCAGGATGTTGTTTTGGAGGGTATGAAGGCAAGGGAGCACATACACGTGAAGAGCGCATTGAGATAAATTCATTGCTTGTTGGAATGAAGATTTTAATGCATTTTATGATGGATTATTTTGAGTAAAAACAATGTAATCGGTTACAAAAAAATCATTTAAAAAAATAATTAAAAATGTTAAAAAAGTGCTTTACAAAAGGGTTTTAGAGTGTTATATTAACTGAGCCTTCGATGAGGTACACAGCAATGAAAGTATATGAGCTTATGGATAGCCCTCATCGATTTATATACAAAGATTCAAGACAGCCCTAAAGGCTGTCTTTTTGGTTTTCTTAAGCAAATCTTTCTTTTTTCTTATCGTTATTATCATTTTGATTTGATATGATGTTTTTAGAAAGAAATCAAATTTCTAGATATTCAAGGAGGGATTTGGATGACAAATAAAAAATATGGATGTTTTGCTTCTATTCTCATTCTTTTACTCGGTTATATTCTCGCAGGATTCGGTTCATTGTTGGGAATATTATTATTTCCCACATTTTTAAATTATTTTATAGATAATGTGACCTCTCAATTGATCAGTTTAGGGGGATTTGGCTGT
>JAZRUQ010000078.1:0-1574 GCA_045652605.1 Erysipelotrichaceae bacterium | reverse complement strand
TCTTCTTTGAAACTTCCGTCTTTTTCTTTTCTTTGCCAGACAATCATTCTGGAACCGGTATGGATGCAGCGTTTCAGAAAGGCTTCCATTTTGGATATCTTTCCCTGAGGTTCCAGATCGACAAACATGCCATCATGATGCGGAATGTGATAAAGCAGGTCATAGGAGATTTTGGCATCTGGTTTTGTGGTATCTTCTACATTCAGTACACTCATGCGTTCTGTGATGTTGTCTGAGTTTAAAATATCCATGATTTCATTGAGTGTTAGATTTTTAAATTTTTTGTTGATGGATTTAAGGATCATCGCGGTGATACTCTTAAAACGAAGCACTTTCTTGCAATAAGCATCAAATTGATTAAGTGTGTTTTTTCTTGTCATAAAATCTCCTTTCACTTCTGTTATTCACCAAAAAATGGAAAAACCTCAAAAAATCATTCAAATTTCATCATTCATTTTTCTAAACATTTACCATGATACAAAAAGAGCTGTCCAGATAGATTAAAATCTATTCTAAACAGCTTTTTTAAACTTTTAAAATGATCTGAATTTTTCTAAACGGAACATTTGTTCTTCATCAACAAGATCAACGCCATTCTTATATGAGTAACCCATTTTTATGTAAAACGGACAGGCAGTAATGGATGCAGGAATTTCAATACGCTTTGCTCGTAAAAAGTAGTCATCACGTTCCAATGTTTCAATTATCTTTCGACCAATACCTTTTCTTTGATATTCTGGCAACACAAAGATTGTAAACAAGCTGCTTTCATCTTCCTTGCCCCAATATGGACCAATTGCACCGCATCCAATCATCATATTCCCGTTGCAGACTACATAAAAATGTGTCCATTCGGCTCGTTGAATTACGCCCTCTGGCGTAAATTTTTTCACATTGTCTTCGATATATTCTGAAGAATAATCTTTTGCATTTGATGTTCTTAAGGTTTTAATGATTAATTTAGAAACTTCATCTGCATCACTGTTTTGAAATCTTCTTATATGATAATCTTTCATCATGTACTCCCCTTAAAATAGGTTTTGTTTTTTTCGATTCTCTAAATATTCATGAGCGAGAATATCCTTCAATACCAGCATTGCATCCAATTCACTGTAGCCATAATCGTTTTGCAGTGAAGTAAACATGCGTCTGATTTCTTTGGCATACGCCTGTACATTGACTTCGCTTTGATATCTTTTTAACACAGGGTACCTGGTACTCCATGCCTTGGTCCAGTCAACTTTTTCCTGATTCTCTTCCGTTGTGTTTTTGATGATCTCTGCAATTTTATCCATGATATGTCCTCCAATTGGATTTATCGAATTCTAAGTTTTTGGAAAAGTTCTTCTATATCATCGTTTGCACCTTCGAACTTTGGCCATGCGTCAATACCGTCATCTGTTTTCCTTGGAATGATATGAATATGGAAATGCGGAACAGACTGACCTGCACTTTCATCACTTGCATTCAACAGATTCACACCATCATACCCACAATGATCAATGCAATGATTGGAAACTTTTTTCACCGCTTCCATTAAATGACTCAGGTTTTCAACATCGCAATCAAGAATG
>JAZRUQ010000077.1:0-4969 GCA_045652605.1 Erysipelotrichaceae bacterium | reverse complement strand
TGTCCGGAAATTACTTTCCGGACATTTTCTTTCTTATCATCAACAAGCCAATCAGGATGATTGCTGTAGCTAGACCTGTTTTCCAATAGGTTTGTACAAAGATTTCAGCTTCATAAAGGAAGACACTGAGTTTGGATAATTCAATTGTATCGTGGGTAATCAGGTTGACTGTATCCAATAAAACACCATCATGATAAATGGACATTTGACCCAGAACATCATTTGGATTTAATGGAGCAGTAATGTTTTGGCTGACTGTGATTTCCAGTGTGAAGTCATCTTGTGTAACTGATTTATCAAAAGTGAGTTGTGTTGTGCTTTCTGGATAAAGAACTGTAGTAGCTTGTGGTCGGGTAAATTGAACATTCACTTCAGTGATTTCATCATCCAGTTCGCAGAGATTGATTTTATGAGTGTTTTCATAGATGTGGCTGTATGTATTGACTGCATCCAGCAAATGATACGGTGTTGTAGAGACTGGAGCATGTGCTGTAATCAGAATCAGATTTCTTCCATCTTTTGAAGACAGTGAGGCAAGACATAGACCTGCAGGATTGGTGTATCCTGTTTTACCTCCCAGAATCAATTGAGCATCTTCTTTGTTTAAGCGTTTGAACAACGTACTGTTCATTTTCAGTTCTTTGTGTTTTGTACCGCTTGTGGCAGTGTATTCTTTTGTGGTGAAGATTTCATAGAAATCTTCGTTGTTTAAGCAGTACTGCATCAATTTCAAAAGGTCGTTCAAGGTTGTGACATGATCTTTGTCATGGAGTCCAGTTGTATTGACAAAATGTGTGTCTTTCATGTTCAGCTGCTGTGCTTTTTCATTCATCAATGTAACGAAATCTTCTTCTGAGCCCGCAGTTTTGATGGCTAAAGCACGTGTGCATTCAGCACCAGAGGGCAGAAACAGACCATACAGGCAATCCTTGATGGAAACTTGTTCATTAAGGGAAAATCCTGCCATGGATGCATTGGCTTCATAAAGTCCTTTAAATACTTCATAGTCCAGTGTCAGCATTTCATCATGATCATTGACATTTTCCAAGGCAATAATCAAGGTCATCATTTTTGTCATGGATGCCGGATAAATCAGCTCATCAGCACCTTTCTGGATCAAGATCTGCTGGTTATCTGCATCGATAAGCAAATAATAGTCACTTTCAAGTTCAATATCTTCTGCGTGTGCTGGAAGAATCATGCAGAAGATCAGGAACATACAAATCAGTATTTTTTTCATGTGTTTCACCTGCTTTTATTTTAGCACAAAATAAAAAGTCAGTTATCTGACTTTCTTGGATTTCTGGTATTTGATGAAATTGATGAGATCTTTCTGATCTGCTTCATTCCATTGAGCATAATCATCTAAAAGTTCCAGTACTTCCAAAGCTCCATTTTCAAGTACAATATCATAAGTGGTCTTGGAATCATCAAAAAAGTAAGCTGGTGGAACATCCAGTTTTTCACACAGCAGCATGATATTTTCGTAACATGGATTCTTTCTTTCCTGTTCAATGGCATAGACAAAAGATGCACTGAATCCTGTCATGGCCGCAATATCTTTGACAGTAAGTTTTTTCGCTTTGCGAAGTTTTTTCAATTTCTTTCCGATTTTCTGCATAATCTACTCCTGATTATTCTTCCTGGATAGATTTATCATAAAGAATTTTACAAAAGGTAGAAAGTTCGTTCATCTATTGGGGTAAATTAAGTTCGCGAGTATATACTATAGGTATAAAATGTATCATTTACGTATTGTTTCTGTTTATGATATACTTGAGATAATTGAAGGAGATTTACTTATGAATATTGAAAAGACATGGGGACTGCTCAATGACATTTATTTTGTTCGTATGGGCGGTACTGAAGAAGAACTGAAGGCAGCACATATCATTCAGGATTATCTGAGTGAGCTGGGTCTTGAAAGCCGCATCGAAGATTTCGAAGTGGAAATGGATACAGTTGAACATGCTGAACTGAAAGTCACTAAGCCATATGAAAAGACTTATGAATGCACAGGTTATAAAGGTGCACTCAATACACCTGAAGAAGGTTTGACACGCAAACTGGTTTATTTTGAACAGGACAATGCAGTGATTGGCAAGATGGCAAAGGATGCAATTCTTTTGTGCAATGGCTATATTACGCTGAGAAGCTTCCCTAAGATTGCAAAACATCAGCCTGCAGGTTTTATCACTTATAATGGAAATATCGATACTGCGCGTGAAGATGTGGATCTGGGTGAAAGAGAGTTCAGAAGTGTTCTGAATAAATATGGTCAAATGCCAGGAGTCAACATTAAAATTCATGATGCAATGGAAATGCTGGAACTGGGTGCTGAAGAAGTTCAGATTAAGTTGAAGGGGACTTTGGCAAAGGGAATTTCACGCAATGTTGTGTGCGATATTCCAGGCAAGAGCGATGAAGTGATCATCTGTACTGCACATTATGACTCATCTTCCTTCTCAAAAGGTGCTTATGATAATGGAACTGGTGCTGTCTGCCTGTATGGTCTGGCTCAATATTTTGCAAAACATCAGCCTGAGCGCACAATCCGCTTAGTATGGTGTGGTTCAGAAGAGAGAGGTCTGTTGGGATCTCATGCATATATTGCAGATCATCCTGAAGAACTTGAAAAAATCGTGATGAATGTCAACATCGATATGATTGGTTCAACAATGGGTAAGCGTATCGCTGTATGTACAAGTGAAATGGGTCTTGTGAACTACATTGATTATGATGCAAAAATCAAGGGATTCCCAATTGAAGTGTCTCAGGGGGTTTACTCAAGCGATTCAACTCCATTTGCGGATAAGAACATTCCTGCAGTATCTTTTGCAAGAATTACGCCTCCAGGCGGTGGAGAGATTCATTCTCGTCACGATGTAATTGAACATCTGTCAAAACGTTATCTGGATGAAGATATTCGTTATATCGTTCAGTTTACAGAACAGATGGCAAATGCATTTGTATGTCCTGCTAAAAAGGAAATGCCTGAAAACATGAGAAAAGAACTGGATAATTATCTGGGTAAAAATGAAGTAAAATAAGAACAGGAAGCATGAAATTGAATTTCATGCTTCTTTTCTTTTGTGAAAACGATGACAAAAGAAAGTTTTGACTTTATTTATAGGGGCTGTTGAGGTATAATAGATGTGCAATAAATACTAGAGGAGGACTATATAAAATGCCAAGTATTATTGATGTTTATGCACGCGAAGTAATCGACTCACGTGGTAATCCAACTGTTGAAGTCGAAGTTACTACTGAATCAGGCGCATTTGGACGCGCTATGGTACCATCAGGTGCTTCTACTGGTGAAAGAGAAGCTCTGGAACTCCGCGATGGAGATAAGACACGCTTCTTAGGTAAGGGTGTTACAAAGGCTGTAAGCAACGTTAACGACATCATCGCTGATGCTGTTCTGGGTATGGATGTTACAGATCAGAATGCAATCGATAAAGTGATGCTGGAACTGGACGGTACAGATTTCAAGTCTAAGCTGGGTGCTAATGCAATCCTGGGTGTTTCTATGGCTTGCGCACGTGCTGCTGCTGACTACTATGATATGCCACTGTACAAGTATTTCGGTGGTTTCAATGGTAAGACTCTGCCAGTACCAATGATGAACGTTCTCAATGGTGGTTCACACGCTGACTCTACTGTTGACTTCCAGGAATTCATGATTATGCCAGTTGGTGCTAAGAGCATTAAAGAAGCTCTGCGTATGGGTGCTGAAACTTTCCACAACCTGCGTAAAGTTCTGAAGAGCAAGGGCTACAACACTAACGTTGGTGACGAAGGTGGTTTCGCTCCAAGCTGTGTTGAAGGTAACGAAGAACCTCTGAAGCTGATCGTTGAAGCTATCGAGCTGGCTGGTTATGTACCAGGTAAGGATATCTGCATCGCTATGGACGTTGCTGCATCTGAATTCTATAACACAGAAACTAAGCAGTACGAACTGGAAAAGAGCGGTCAGGGTATCAAGACTACAGACGAAATGATCGATATGTATGCTGAATGGTGCGAAAAGTACCCAATCGTTTCTATCGAAGATGGTCTGGGAGAAAGAGACTGGGACGGATGGAAGAAGCTCACTGACAGACTGGGTGACAAGATCCAGCTGGTTGGTGACGACCTGTTCGTTACAAACCCTCGTATCCTGAAAGAAGGTATCGAAAAGGGTATCGCTAACTCAATCCTGATCAAGGTTAACCAGATCGGTTCTCTGACTGAAACTTTCGACGCTATCGAAATGGCTAAGAAGGCTGGATACACTTGCGTAGTATCTCACAGATCAGGTGAAACTGAAGATACAACAATCGCTGACATCGCTGTTGGTTTGAATGCTGGTCAGATCAAGACTGGTTCTATGAGCCGTACAGACCGTATCGCTAAGTACAATCAGCTGCTCCGCATCGAAGATGAACTGGGTGCAATCGCTGAATACCAGGGTATGGACTGCTTCTACAACGTTAAGTAGTAGACTCAAGTTTGTTGCATAAAGGAATCTCAAATTGAGATTCCTTTTTCTATTTTCAGGTCAAATGTGATATGATAAAGATGGTGAGATTATGAAAAGAATTGCGAAATTTGAAAAAGTAAGTTATGAACAGTTTGAGAAAGATTTTATCGACTGTTTTGGTGAAACAAATGAAAACATAAGAGAAATCTATGATGAAATCAAACTGCCTAAAAGAGCGACTGTAGGTTCTGCAGGCTATGATTACTTCAGTCCTGTTGATCTTACATTAAAGCCTGGAGAAACAGTAAAGATTCCAACTGGAATTCGATGCCGTATGGAAGATGGGTGGGTTTTGATGAACTATCCTCGCTCAGGGCTGGGATTTAAATATCGTCTTCAGCTGAACAACACCGTAGGAATTATTCATTCAGATTATTATGGATCATCCAACGAAGGACACATCATGTCCAAAATCACCAATGACACCAATGAAGGGAAAGTCAT
>JAZRUQ010000076.1:0-1713 GCA_045652605.1 Erysipelotrichaceae bacterium | reverse complement strand
ATTTCCTGACCTCCAAAAAGAAATCTTGATCCAGCAGGAGTTCCTTTTGCCATAACGGAATCAGAAACCATGATTGGCCAATCTGGTCCCTTAGAAAGGAAATAAGCATTGAGTGCTGCTGGTGTTACATGATTTCCATCACAGATGACCTCTCCAAACATCGTACGTAAACGAAGCGCAGCACCAGTTAATCCATTTTCACGATGGTGAAAACGACTCATACCGTTGAATACATGGGTCATACAGGAAGCACCATGAGCCCATGCCAGCCATGTTTCTTCATAGGTGGCAGCAGAATGACCAACGCTGATAACGACGTTGTTTTTGACACAATAATCAGTAAGTTCAAAATTTCTATCGTTTTCTGTTGCCAAAGTCATGTAACGGATATTTCCATCAGCAGCTTTCTGGAACTGTTTAAATTGATGGACAGAAGGATTTACAATATATTGTTCAGGCTGTGCGCCCTTAAATTCCTGAGCCAGGAAAGGTCCTTCCATATGAACTCCCAACAGTTCAGCTCCTTCATAACCTTCTTTCATGACGTCAGCGACATTTTCACAGGCTTTGATGAGAATGTCATCGCTTTGTGTAATGGTTGTCGCTAAAAATGAAGTCACACCCTCTTCAGGAATGTGTTTAGTCCAATGACGCAGTCCTTCCTTATGCGCATCATTGGTGTCAAAACCATAAGCACCATGGCAGTGTATATCAATAAAACCTGGAACAATTCGCTTGTTTCCATAATCAATCTCTACATCCGAACAATCATAAGGAAGTATGTTTTTGATCACTGATCCTTCAATTTCGATGACTGCAGGAACAAACTGATCTGCAATCCAGACTCTTTTACTCGCAATACGCATAATCTTGCCCTCACTTATAAATGCATTATAGCATGTTTCTGCATATTCATTGAAAGTTCATCTTAAATACTGTATCTTAAACTTAGAAATGCAGGTGATTGGATGAAAAGTTTAAGAGAAATCATCATCAATAAGGAGCATATTCATCATCGACGTAAAGTTGCGGAAGTTGCAGAGCTTTATCACAAGTTGAATTTATCTGATACAGAACGCGTTGTGCGTCGATTTGAAATGATGTGCAGCAATGAGACGCCAGTTATCCTGCCGCAGCAGCAGATTGTTATGATGCGTACGATTGAGAATCTGCCGGATTGTTTTACTGAAGAAGAGTGGAAAGAAATTCGAAAGAAACACTACATTCATGAAACGGGATATGTTTCCAATCTTTTGCCTGATTATGAAACTTTGATCAAAGAAGGAATGAAGCCGCTTTATGAACGATCTGACCACAACGTAAAAAGAGAATTGAATGCCTTGTTTGATTTGTGTGAACGTTACAAAAATGAGGCAAAGCGAATGGGTAGAGATGATGTCGTAGAGATGCTGGAAAGAATTCCATCTTATGGTGCACGTACCCTGAAGGAAGCGTTTCAGTTTTTCAGAATTCTTCATTATGCCTATCTGTTAGAAGGCGGCTATCAGATTGTTGCAGGACGAATTGATAAGATGTTTTATCCTTATCTGAAAAAGGATATGGAAGAAGGACTTCTGAATGAAGAAACTGCACTTGAACTGGTTAAGGATTTTTTCTTGTCCTTTAACATTGACAGTGACTTTTATGATGGGGTACAACAGGGCGACAATGGACAAAGTGTTGTGTTAGGCGGTGTTGATGAAGATGGAAATG
>JAZRUQ010000075.1:0-3132 GCA_045652605.1 Erysipelotrichaceae bacterium | reverse complement strand
TGCCATAATCGCTACAAAAGCAGGAATCGCTGTATATTTTCCAGTCAGAATCTTGTCAATCTTTGCACTGCGTACTCTTTCAACGCTTTCCTGCGGTTTCACCACAGTTTCTGCACACAGTTTCTTAATAAAGCTGAATCGCATATCTGCCATTGCAGCTGCACGGTCAAGACCTCTTTCCTGTTCCATCTGAACAATGATGTGCTCAATCATTTCTTTTTCATTCTGGTCCAGCTTCAAAAGCTCCATAATGTGTTCATCGCCTTCAACCAGCTTACTTGCACAGAAGCGCACAGGAAGATCAGCCTTCTCGCAATGATCAACAATCAGATGCATCATGGCATGCAGAGCACGATGAAGTGCACCATTGTGGTCATCCATGCCGCAGAAATCCTGTTTCTGAGGCTTTTCCTGATACTGAGCAACATGCAGGACATGAGAAATAACTTCTCCTACCCCCTCATTTTTAGAGGCTGAAATCGGGATAACCGGAATCCCCAGAATCTCTTCCATGCGATTGACATACACAGAACCATTGTTTCTGCGAACTTCATCCATCATATTCAATGCCAGTACCATTGGAACATCCAGTTCCAAAAGCTGCATTGTCAGATACAGATTGCGTTCAATATTTGTTGCATCCACAATATTAATAATTGCCTTTGGCTTTTCATCCAGAATAAACTGACGAGTCACCAGCTCTTCACTGGAATATGGAGACATGGAATAAATCCCAGGCAGATCGGTTACCAGTGTATTTTCAGTACCACGGATTTTACCATCCTTGCGATCCACTGTAACACCCGGAAAATTACCCACATGCTGAGAGGAACCAGTCAGCTGATTAAACAATGTTGTTTTTCCACTGTTCTGATTGCCAGCCAGCGCAAAAGTCAGCACAGTTCCTTTAGGAAGTGCTACTTCTGTTTTCTTTTCGTGGTATTTCCCGCCTTCACCATATCCAGGATGTTCAATGTACTTCCCAAATGATTTGTATTCATCCACCTGTTTTCCATCCACAAGTTCTACTTCAATCTGAGCCGCATCATCTTTACGGAGTGTCAGCTCATACCCATGAATTCTCAATTCCATTGGGTCGCCCATCGGCGCATATTTCACCAGTGTCACCACAGCACCTGGAATAATACCCATATCCAGAAAATGCTGACGAAGCGCACCGGCACCACCTACTTTAATTACTTTGGCACTCTGGCCAATTTCAAGGTCTTTTAATGTCATTCAAAACCCTCACTTTACACTTAGCCTTATCTAACATTCCACAGTATAGCATCAAAAGTTAGCCTTGGCAATCTTTTTCTGGAATTTTCCTGTTCGTGTGTTTAAAATTCCTGTATAATCATCTCATGGAGGTCTTTATGCATAAGAATCTACGTTTATCCTGTATCCTGATTTGTGTCACACTGATTTATTCAGGATGCGGTTTACTTTTAAATACCATGGGAGCTTCCCTGTTTTTATCATGGCTGTTCTGGAATCTGTTTCTTGCCATACTGCCTGTCTTGTTTGCAATGAGCGCTCAATTCATTCATCATAAATTCCAAAGATGGAACATCTTTACTCTTGTGTTCAGTGCACTATGGCTTTTGTTTCTTCCAAATGCCTGTTATATGGTCACTGACCTGATTTATCTTGATTCTTCTTTGTTTATTGGTGCAGATGGAACTTATCTTCCTGTCTTAAGTTCATGGATACAGCTGTTTTATATTGTATCTTCTGTCTTTCTGGCATTGACATGCGGCCTGTTTTCAACCCATGTTATTGAAGAAATCCTGCCATTCAAAAAGAAGGCACTGTATCGTTTCTGGATCATCACGATTTCTCTGCTCAATGGATACGGTGTCTATATTGGCCGTTTTCTGCGTTTAAACAGCTGGGATATTCTGCACCCTGTCTCTCTGATTCAAAAACTGATGGAAAACATTGATCGTTTTACCATCATCTTCACTTTGATGATTGCCGTCTTTTATCTGGTTGCCTATTGGATTTTCAGATGCATGATAAAAACCGAAAAGATGAGTTCATCATTCAAATCTTAGTCAAAACAAAATTGTCTTTAAAAGACCTTTGTGATACATTCAATTTTTAGAAAGGATGATCCTATGACCCATCTGTTATTGTTTATTGGAATTGTCATGACTGCCTGCATCCTTATGCAGAAACTGACTGCTAAACTTCCAATCCCATCTTTGCTTGCATTTCTGATTTTAGGGATGTTGTTTGGAGTGGATGGTCTTTTTAAAATCTCATTTGATAATTATCAGATCTCAGAAATCATCTGTTCTGTTTCTTTGATTTTCATCATGTTTTATGGTGGATTCGGAACAAGCTTCAAGGCAGCCAGACCTGTCTTTGTACGCTCTTCTCTTATGGCAACACTTGGTGTACTTTTAACTGCAGGATTGACTGGCTTGTTTGTGCATCTTGTCTTAAAGCTGGATCTGATGCAGAGTTTACTGATTGGATCTGTCATTGGTTCAACAGATGCTGCATCCGTCTTTGGGATTCTTCGTTCAAAAAATCTGAACCTCAAAGATAATACAGCTTCTCTTCTGGAAGTCGAATCCGGTTCAAACGACCCGATGTCCTATATGCTGACAGTTGTCTTATGCATGCTGATGAGCGGTCAGGAAGTTTCGGTATTTGCACTGCTGATGAAACAGATACTGTTTGGATTAGCTTCAGGTTATCTTGCAGGCAGATTCACTGCTAAAATACTGAAAATATTCCATATCCCGGAACAGGGAAAAACTATCTTTATGCTGGCTGTGGTGATCATGACCTATGCAGTTTCATCTTTGTGCGGTGGAAACGGCTACTTAAGTGTCTACATCGCAGGTATTTTGCTTGGCAATACACGTCTGCCTGATAAACGCTCGCTGGTTCATTTCTTTGATACCTTGACATCCATGGCTCAGATGATGATTTTCTTTCTGTTAGGTCTTTTGGTCACACCTTCACACCTTCCTGAAGTCTTTGTCCCTGCCTTGCTGATTACACTCTTTATTACCTTGATAGGACGTCCTGTTGCTGTCTTTTTAACCCTGTTTCCATTTGGCACAACACTTTCACAGGTTGGTCTAGTCAGCTGGTCAGGTCTTAGAGGTGTTGCAT
>JAZRUQ010000074.1:0-17424 GCA_045652605.1 Erysipelotrichaceae bacterium | reverse complement strand
GCTTGCTGCAGCAATAGGTATTGTTTGCTATTATCTGATGCCTCATCATTTAATCGAGGGCATAGAACTTATTTATCGGTGCAATCTAGGATTTCTGATACAGAGAACATTATCTAATCATTTTGCACTAGTGTACTATCATTGTGTGCGTATGGGCATACCTACTCGTCTAGCTCTGCAAATGCTGAAAAAATGTACATCTCAGCCGCTTCTGCGTTTTCTTGCAGAACATGTAGATCAACAGCTCAACAATGGAAATGATCTTGTGGAGGCTGTTGGTATTCAATATCTGGATGCTTCTTTTCAGAAACTGATGAAAACGATTGTACTTTCTGCAAGCGCTCTGAATCTTTTAGAAGGGTATCTGAAAGTTGCTGATGCAAAACGCAGAAAAAGAATGAAACAGATTGGGCAGTTGATTCAAGGAATAGCCTACGCATTTATCGCAATCATGATTGTTTTGGTCTATCAGGTTTTATTTTTGCCATTATCAATGCTAGAAAGGATGTAATCAATGAATAAGAAAGGATTTACGCTGCTTGAAATGATTTTGGTTGTTTCAGTATTATCAATACTGTTTTTGTTGAGTGTACCCAGTATCCAGAAGGTTCTTTCAACAGTAGATGAAAAAGGATGCAGTGTATTGTTGAAAGTGGTTGATGCAGCTATCGTCCAGTATCGTCTGGAAACAGGTTATCTGCCCGATGATGTCTATGATTTAATTGATCAGGGATATTTGAGTGATTCTCAGATTGAATGTACAAACGGAAAAAAGATTATGATTATTTCGGGAGAAGCACATGCACGTTAAAGCTGGATTTACTTTACTGGAATGCTTAGTGTGTCTTTTCATTTTGAGTGTACTTTCTTTAATGACAGCTTCAGTATATAAGCCAGTTTCTTATCAGGATGAAATTTTTATCCTTGATCTTCTTTCGCTGCAATCTGATGCCATGGTAAGGCGAGAGAGCTGTACATCTACATTGGAAAATATTGAGATGACCTACCATTTGAATGGGAATCCTTCTTCATGCGGTACTTATCTGGTTCATGGACAGAAAGTTGTTGTACATCTTGGATGGGGGCGTATTTCTGTTAAATAAAGCGGGTTTTTTTCTACATGAAGCTATGATAGTTATTGTTTTGTGCAGTGTAGTGATTCTTAATCTTGTAGTGTTTATGAACGTTCAGATGAAAAGGGAGGAACTTATGCAATCAATTGAGCAGCAAATCAATTTATCGTGGGAAGAGATATTCAATTCATTTCAGGAGTGTAATGCATGCCAAATCGAAAAAGAAACAGAACAGGATCCATCTTGATGCACATGCTGCTGACTCTTGTAATTGTCGCTTTCTTTATTCCTATGTTCTTATCTGTTTTCACGATTTTTTCGACAGTTGAACGATTTCCATATGAAGTTCAAGATCAGATAGCATTCGTTCAGTTAAGAAGATTCTTAAACTGTTGTCGTATCGTATCTGTTGATGAAAAAGAATTAAACTGTGAAAATGATCAACTCTGGCAGTTAAGAGCTTCAGCACAGAATCTGTATCTTAGCGATGGAACAATCATTGTCCTGCAGCAGATTGATGATATGTATTTTGAAGTAGTGAATCGAATGGTCTGGCTGCATTATGAAAGAGACAAAGTCTGGAAGGAGGCTTTGATTGGTGCGGTTTAAAGATGGTTTTGTTTCTTTGCCTTTTTTGATTTTATTAAGTGCATGTTTATCTTTAAGCTCATTTCTGTCTTATAAAATCTGCATGGAATGTGAAATGCTGGATGATTTAAAAGAAATGAATTTTCAGGTTCAGCATGAAAGAAAAATCCTTGAAATGATGAATTGCCTTATACAATGTGATGTACCAGACTCTTTGTATATAGAAGTAGATCAGATGCAGGTTCTGCTTCAGTTTGAGGATGATATCTGCTATATATCTGATTCCATTTGTACGTTGACAGTAGAAGTAGACTATGATGAAAAAATATTAAAAAATGTAATGATTGAAAAATGATGTTTTCATTGACAAATTGTTATTTTTCTATAGAATAATGATGGAACTATTTTGGAGGAATAAGAAAATGGCAGATAAAATTGAATGTACAGCACTTAAACCTGGAATGTATTTTCTGGATGGAAATGATCTTTTGAAATGTATTTCAGCTGACCGTAACAAAACAGCTATGAGAAAGATGGTTGTTATTGTTAAGTGCCGTAATATGAGAACTGGCGCTGTGAAAGAAATGACTTTCAGCGGTGACACAATTGAAACAGCTTATATTGAAAAGAAGACAGTTAGCTACTATGGTTATACAGATGGTGAGTTCTTCTATTTCTATGATGCAGAAGGAAATGAATACCCTGTTTCTGCAGAACGCCTGGAAGATGAAAAACTGTATCTGGTAGATGGTCTTGAACTTTCACTTCAGATTTTCAATGAAAATGAAATTCTGGGTGTAATTCTCCCAGATAAAGTAGAAATGGAACTGGTTGAATGTGAAGAAGCTGTTAAAGGTAACACTGCTACTTCAGCAGAAAAGAACGCTGTAACTGAAACTGGATTGAATGTTCGTGTTCCAATGTTCATCAAAAATGGTGAAAGAATCATCATTTCTACTGAAACTGGTAAATATTCAAGCCGCGCTTAATGACAAAACGGGAATGCTCAGCATTCCTGTTTTCATGTCATAGATTTAAGATTTAATATTGGGTTAAACTCGGGTTTGTGATAGAATAAATCTGATTAGGAGGTTTCTTATGGAAAAACTATCAAGAACAAAAAAATATCAGGCATTGCGTGAAAGCCTGCAGAATGATGCTGAAAGTCAGGTTGTAAGCAAGGATCTGACATCATTTCAGGATCGTCTGAATCGTTTGGATGTCATGCATTTTGATACAGAGGAAATTGGCACAGATCATGATCCTGTGCATGCAAGAAGAACAAACTACTTTGAAGAAACTCCTGCAGTAAAAGAAGAAGTAGTTATTGAACCAGTTGTAATTGAAGAAGCTGAAATCGAAAAGACAACTCAGTATACTTTCAATAACGAATATCTTGATGAATACATCAGTGAAGTCAAGGAATACAACAAAAACAAAGGACTTCTTAAAAAAGATGATACTGCAATGAACATCTTAGAAGGTTTAAAGCAGAAAGAAGAGCCTGTTGCTGAACCGCTTATTTCTGGTGAACCTGAAGTCGATTATTCAAATGACATGGATGCAACAATTCCATTTGTTTTCCCACGTGAAAAGACTGTTTCTGAAGTTTCAGAAGAAGTCAAGAACCTGGTTATGGATGTTGAAGATGAACCAGTTGTAGAAGAAAAATCTGCAATGGCTAAAGCAGTTGAAGCTGAACTTGAAAAAGAATTAAAAGTTGAACAAGAAAAGAAGCCTGAAAAAGTAGAAAAGAAGACTGTCGTTGTTGAAGAAGAGGAAGACGATGATGATTCTATGGGAACTGCAAACAAGATTCTGAATGTTGTGCTTGTTCTTTTGATTCTGGCTCTTCTGGTTGTTCTGGGTGTTGTTGTTTACTGGACACTGATGAATCGAGGCATTATCTAATGGCGATCAATATTGCGTTGGATGGCCCAAGTGCTGCTGGTAAATCAACAATTGCCAAGAAACTGGCAAAGAAACTGAATTATGTCCATCTGGATACGGGTGCTATGTATCGCTGCGTTGCCTACAAAGCAATCAATACAGGTGTAGATACTGAAAGTGAAGCAGATCTTTGCAAGATGATTGCTTCAACTGTAATTGAATTGAAGAATGATGGTTCAATCCTTCTGGATGGAGATGTTGTAACCAATGAAATTCGCACTGACCATATTTCCATGGGTGCTTCTAAAGTTTCAACGTTTAAAGGTGTGCGTGCGCTTCTTGTTGAACAGCAGCAGAACATGGCCAAAAACAAAGGATACATCATGGATGGTCGTGATATCGGAACAGTTGTGCTGCCTGATGCTGAACTGAAAATCTTTATGACAGCATCAGCTGAAGCAAGAGCACAGCGCCGATACAAAGAAAATCTTAATAAAGGATTTGAGAGTGATCTGAATCAGATCATTGAAGAAATTAAAGCACGTGACTGGCAGGATACACATCGTCAGCATTCACCACTTAAGAAAGCAGATGATGCAGTTGTTCTGGATACTTCTGATATGAACATTGATGAAGTTGTCGCTGCAATTGAGGCTTTGTTGCCAAATAACAAGTAAAGGAGAAGTACCATGAGCGATGGAGTGATTGCGATTGTCGGAAGACCCAATGTAGGAAAATCGACGATTTTTAATCGAATTATCCAGGAGCGTCTTTCCATCGTGGAAGATACTCCAGGAGTTACACGAGACAGAATTTATGCGAAAGGGACATGGCTGACACGAGAATTTCGTATTATTGATACAGGTGGAATTCAGATTGAAGACCAGCCTTTCCAGGTTGAAATCAAGGCGCAGGTTGAAATTGCGATTGAAGAAGCTGATGTGATTCTGTTTGTCGTAAATGGACGTGAAGGTTGCACGAATGATGATATGTACATTGCGCGCATGCTGCAGCGTTCCGGCAAGCCAATTTTACTGCTTGTCAATAAAATTGATGATTTTAATCTCATCAACAATATTTATGATTTTTATCAGCTGGGACTGGATTGTGATCCAATTGCAGTTTCAGGAATTCACGGTATTGGTATGGGGGATGTTCTTGATCTGTGTGTTCAGCGCTTCCCTGACAAGAAAGTGGAAGAATATGAAGGAAGCATTCGTTTTGCGCTGATTGGTCGTCCTAATGTTGGAAAATCATCACTGGTCAATGCGATTCTGAAAGAAGAACGCGTTATTGTCAGTGACATTGAAGGAACAACTCGTGACGCAATTGATACGCCATTTACACATGATGGAAAAGATTATGTCGTCATTGATACTGCAGGTATCAGAAAACGCGGTAAGGTATATGAAAGTGTAGAAAAGTATTCTGTACTTCGTGCCATGAGTGCCATTGAACGTTCTGATGTTGTTTTATTTGTGATTGATGGCGAGCGTGGTATCCGTGAACAGGATAAACATGTGGCTGGTTATGCTCACGAAGCAGGGAAACCTATTATCATTGTCTACAACAAATGGGATACTGTAGAAAAAGATGATAAAACAATGAATGCCGTTACGGATCAGATCCGCAAGGAATTTATTTATCTCAGTTATGCACCAATCGTTTTTGTTTCTGCCAAGACACATCAAAGAGTGCATACACTGTTTGATAAGATTGATGAAGTGTATAACTATTCTAAACTCAGAATTGCAACTAGTGTTCTGAATGAAGTTGTGCTGGATGCTCAGATTGCAACACCAGCACCAACTCATAATGGTAAACGCTGCAAGATTCTTTATGCATCTCAGGTTGCTTCTGCACCACCAACATTTGTATTGTTTGTCAATGATCCTGAACTGCTGCATTTCAGCTATCAGCGTTATATTGAAAATAAACTGCGTGATGCTTTTGGATTTGACGGATCGCCAATCCGTATTCTGGCAAGAAAGAAAGATTAGGTGGAACAATGAAAATCAGTGTACTTGGAAGCGGAAGCTGGGGCTGTGCTCTGGCTCAGATTCTAGTTAGAAATGGACACGATGTAGTTGTATGGGGAATTGATGAAAGCGAAGTCAATGATATCAATCAAAACCATCAGAATTCCCGTTATTTTAAAGATGTGAAGCTTGATGACCGTCTTAAGGCAACAACAGACATGTCTTTGATTGCAGGAAGTGAAGCGTTGCTTCTTGCAGTGCCGTCAATGGCAATTGACAGTGTCATGGAAAATGCTGAAAAATACTGTGATGAGCCTTTCTATGTGATCAACGTAGCGAAAGGATTTCATCCTGTAACTCATGAAAGAATGAGTGAAGTCATTAAAAAAGCAGTTTCTAAAGACAAACTGAAAGATGTTGTTTCTTTGATTGGTCCATCTCATGCTGAAGAAGTAGTGGTTGGACTTCTTACCTGTGTCAATGCAGTATGTGAAAATGATGCATCTGCAAAAGTGATTCAGGAAACATTCTCCAATGATGCATTCCGTGTGTATCGCAATACAGATGTGATTGGAGCTGAAATTGGCGTTGCGTTGAAAAATGTGATGGCGATTGCATCAGGAATTCTGACAGGACTTGGGCAGGGGGACAATGCTCGTGCTGCATTGATGACTCGCGGCCTTGCAGAAATTGCACGCTATGGTGTAGCCATGGGCGGTAAAGCAGAAACATATCTTGGACTTGATGGTGTAGGTGATTTGATTGTAACCTGTACGTCATATCATTCAAGAAATTTTACTGCAGGTCTTGAAATCGGGAAAGCTGACAGTGCTGAAGAGTTCCTTAGTAACAACAAGCGTACTGTTGAAGGTGTTCGCTGTGCTAAGGTAGTCTATGAAGAAGCGTTAAAGCATGGCATATCCATGCCAATCACAGATCAGGTTTACAAAGTACTGTTTGAAAGTAAAAAACCTTCAGTTGCAATGAGTGAACTGATGAGCAGAGAATTAAAAGCTGAGTAATCAGCTTTTTTTCTTGCTTTTTTGATTACTCTTTGGTAATGTTATGCTTGTTGAAAAATCAACAAAGGAGGAATTGTAGATGATTCGTTTAGTTGTCGACTCAACATTTGATTTTTCCAATGAGTTTATCTCATCTCATAACATTGATGTTGTACCTCTGTCTGTGCAGTTTGGTACACAGTCATATAAAGAAAAAATTGACTTAACAACAGAAGAGTTTTATCAGAAAATGGCTGCTTCTTCTGAGCTTCCTAAAACTTCACAGCCAGCTCCACAGTTATGGCTTGAAGCGTTTGAAAAAGCTGTTGACTCAAAAGATCAGCTGATTGTCATGACACTTTCATCTGGTTTAAGTGGTACATATCAGAGTGCATGTATGGCTGCTGAGTTATGCTCAGATGCTGAAATTGAAATCATTGATACGAAAAACGTTACACTTGGTGCACAGGTTCAGGCACTTGAGGTGCTGCGTATGATTGATGCTGGTCTTTCTTTTGAAGAAATCGTTTCTAAAGCACGTGAAAATGTATCAAAAGTACGTCTGTTTGCGCTGATCAACACACTTGAAAACCTGATTAAGGGTGGACGTCTTTCCAAGGTAGAAGGTGCTGTTGGTTCATTGATTGCGATTAAACCATTTATCAGTGTTGATGAAGAAGGTAAACTAGTTACTTTATCGAAATCACGTGGTCTGCGCAAAGGTATCAATACAATGGTTGATGCGATGAAGAATGATGATATCGATACATCCAAACCAATGGTATCGGGATACACATATTCAGATGAAGCATTGAATCAGTTTCTGTCAGTTTGTGATGATGACCGTTTTACACCTGAGATGACTTCAAACATTGGTGCTGTTGTTGGTACGCATGCTGGAGTAAATGGCTGTGCTGCAGCATATTTTGTCAAATAACATCTAAAAGATACTTCGATGAGGTATCTTTTCTTTTTCTTTTGCATACAGTGAATCAGCAAGGAGGATGTTATGGATACAAACCAGATACTTAAAAACATTGGACAACGCTGTGGTGGTGATATCTATCTTGGCGTTGTAGGACCAGTAAGAAGTGGCAAATCCACATTCATCAAACAGTTTATGGAAATGGCAGTCCTGCCTAAAGTTTCCGATGAACATGACAAAATGAGAATGAGGGATGAACTCCCTCAAAGTGCAGAAGGTAAAACAATCATGACAACTGAACCTAAATTCGTCCCTAACAATGCTGCCATGATTCGTTTTGAAGATGGATTCAGTGTTAAAGTACGATTGATTGACTGTGTTGGTTATATGATAGAGGATGCTAAAGGAGTTATGGATGAAAATGGGATGAGAAAGGTCATTACTCCATGGCTTTCAGAAAGCATTCCTTTTGATGAAGCTGCAAAACTTGGAACTCAGAAAGTTATCCAGGATCACTCTACGATTGGACTTGTCATAACAACTGATGGTTCAATTACTGACTTGCCAAGATCTAGTTATGCTCCAGCAGAAAAACAGGTCATTGATGAACTGCTTCGCATCAATAAACCTTTTGTAATTTTAGTGAATTCCAAAGATCCTAAAAGTACAACATGTCAAAACGTTGTAAAAGAGCTAGAAGCTTATGCTGATGTCCCTGTGCTTGCACTTGCTTGTGATAAACTGAATGAAGCAGATGTACACGCTATATTGCGAAGTGCTTTGTATGAGTTTCCAATTTCATCAATAGAAATGGAACTTCCTAAATGGGTCAATGTTCTTAAAGAAGATCATTGGTTAAAACAGTCTTTGAATGCTACGATTGAAAACTGCATGATTCAGATTGAGAAACTCAAGGATGTAGAATTGATTACAGATTATCTTAATGAAAATGAATACATTGATGATGTGAATCTTGCCTGTGTCGAGACTTCAACAGGAGTGGCAACAGTGAACATTCATGTCAGAAATGGCTTGTATAATCAAGTAATCACTGAGATCCTTGGTACTGAAATATTAGAAAAGTCTCAGCTTGTAGAAATCCTGCAGGATTTTTCCATAGCGAAGAAAGAATATGATTCAATTGCTAATGCACTTCAGATGGTAAAGGCTACAGGATATGGTTTTGCATCTGCACAGCTTGATGAAATTCAACTTTCTGAACCTGAGCTGATTAAACAACAGAGTCGTTATGGCGTGAAAATCAAAGCAGTTGCACCATCCATTCATATGATTAAAGTGGATGTAGAAAGTACTTTTGAACCGATTATTGGTGCAAAAGCTCAAAGTGAAGAACTGATTGATTATCTCAATCGTGATCCTGAACATCCAGAAGTCATATGGGAATCCGATATCTTTGGACGCAAGCTCTCTGATCTGATCAAGGATGGCATGAATCAGAAATTGAGTATGATTCCTGATTCAGCCAGAATGCGATTGCAAACAGTCTTAAGTAAGTTAGTCAACAAAGGGAAAGGAAATGTCATTGCGATTGTTTTGTAGCACAGAAGAATACTTCTGTGTTTTCTTTATGTTCTGTTTATGACATAATGATTTTAGAAAGCAGGTATTTTATGGAATGTCGTCATTTTTATTGTCAATTGGATTATCGTCATATTGCTTATCCATCTTTATCCAGCCCTAATGGAAACATTGCCGATAATGGGTGCGGAGTATGCTGCGGCAGTATGGTGATAGAAGCCTTGTGCGAGCTCGACTTTCCAATTGAGTTATGTGCATCCTTTGCGAAAAAAAGCGGTGCACGTGAAGGTTTTGGGACTGATATGAGCATTTTTGCCCCAGCAATCTGCAAAGAGTTTGGTCTGAATGTGATAAAGACAACCGATACCGATGAAGTATTGCGTTTTCTTAAGGAAAAAAGAGGACTGGTGATTGCCAATACGGCAGGTAATCGTGAAGACTGGATTGGTGTTTTCTCTGATTCACGTCACTATGTAGTCGCTGCTGAAGCAAATGGAAATACAGTTGAAGTATGGGATCCACTGTATCGTCCTGGACGCTATGATTGTGAAGGCAGAAAAGGGAAGGTTCATATGGACGGATTCAAGGCCTTTGCGGACTTCTCAGTTCTTGTCAATGACTGCAATGGTCGACCATATTACTGTTTCTATAATTCATAAAAAAGAGGATTAGACATCCGCTTTGATCATTTCAAAAGCTTCGTCTAATCCTTTTTCTTTTATCCAGATTAAATATTTTTTCATCAGTGCAGCAGAATTTGGATGCATGTAGTCCTTATCTGTTCCATTAATGAAATAGTTGTAGGCTGACTCATCGGTGTATTTGTCTTTCTGATAAATCATGCATGCGGCAACACGATCACAGATGGACTCCTTCAGATAATTCTTCGGCATTTCTACGCATTCCAATACACCTTTGGTACGGTCCAGCCAGTATTCCCAATGATGTTTATTTCTGCCTTTGTGATGCAGCCACCCCAGTGAATATCCCAGTGCTTTCTTTTCAGCATCAATAGGTGAACGATCTCCTTGATAGTACTTGAAACCTGCACTGAGTTCTACCCATGAGTATTTGGATAAATCATGCAGAAGACCCTGTTTATATAGTCCCATCTTGAAACAAAGCTGAGTGACTTTGATTTTATGACGAGTGATTGTGCTTAAATGACCTGTTATACGTTGAAAAAGATTCATTGTGACCCCTCCATCTGGTAAAATTATAGTCATAGAAAGAATTCTTTGTAAAGGAAAACAGTTTCGTCTTGTTGAAAACTGTGGTAAAATGATACAAGGTTGGAGGTGTCTTATGAATCGACATCAGTTAAGAGAAAAATTAATGATTAGTATTTATCAGAGTCAGCTTCTGAAAAAGTCTTTATATGATACAGTTGAAGACAACTTTGAAAACGTTGCGGATATTGAGGACTATGGTAAGAATCTGATTAAATCTGTGGCAAGTGAAAAAGAACGTTTCATTGAATATATCAACGCAGTTTTGGAGGATTGGACATTTGATCGTTTAGGTTATCTTGAACAGTCTATTTTGCTGCTGGCTTGTGCAGAGTTTGACTGCAAGGAAATTTCTGCTCAGGTGATTATGGATGAAGCGATTAATCTGACGAAGAGTTATTGCGATGATAACACTTATAAACTGATCAATGGTGTATTGGATCGTCTATGAGCGAACGTGTGATTTCTGTCAGTCAGTTAGTCCGTTATCTGAAAAGCAAACTGGATAATGACCTTCTGATTCAGAAAATACAAATTGAAGGTGAAATCAGTAACTTCACAGCACATCGTAGTGGTCACTGGTACTTTTCTTTGAAAGATGCAAGTTCACGTATTAATTGTGTCATGTTTCAAAGTTATGCAAAGGGTGTAAAATTTGAACCTAAAAACGGAGATAAAGTCACCGTGATAAGCAACACCAGTATTTTTGAAAGTGCTGGGCAGATTCAGTTGTATTGTACGATGATGAAGCCTTCTGGTGCAGGTGATCTTTATGTTCAGTTGGAACTTTTAAAGGCGAAGCTTGCAAAAGAAGGCCTTTTTTCGCAGGAACATAAGAAAAAGCTTCCCGCATATCCAATGAAAATTGGTGTGATTGTTGGTGCAAATACTGCTGCTCGTGAAGATATTATGATTACTCTGGCAAAACGCTGGCCATGTGCTGAAGTTGTTGAGTTTCATTCTTTGGTACAGGGCGATACTGCTCATTTAGAGCTGATTGCAGCGCTTTTAAGAGCTGATCAGGCTAATTGTGATGTCTTGATCTTAGCTCGCGGAGGAGGCTCTATTGAAGATCTGTGGGCCTTTAACAATGAAGATCTTGCCCGTTATATTTATCATCTGAAAACTCCACTGGTAACAGGAGTTGGACATGAAGTGGATGTAACGATTGCGGATTATGTTGCGGATGTACGTGCTGCTACACCAACAGCTGCCGCTCAGAGAGCAACACCTGACCTGCGTGAGGTACTGCAGCATATCACAGAAAACAAAAAACGCATATGTGGAGCTGTTGAGCAGGCTCTGCAGAATCGTAAAGACCAGTTGAACAGCTATCAAAACAGACGTATACTGAATGAACCTGAACTGATTCTGAATCAGCCTCAGATGAAACTGGATTATCTGACATCATCACTGCATAGTGCCATGAATCAGAAACTTCATGAAGCTTCAGCAGTACGTAAAACTGTTTTAAAATGTACTCAATTGATGAATGATCAGTTGAATAAACAAATGATGCTGATACAGAATAAACAGCATCGTATGAATACAATGGTTCAGTTGAAAATGCAGAATCAGAAACTGAACCTGCAGCACAGCATTCAAACGTTGGATGCTTACAGTCCATTAAAAGTTCTGATGCGTGGATACAGCATCACGACAATTGACAATCAACCGATATCCTCTATTTCACAGGTACAATTAGAGGATGAAGTACAGATTCGTGTCAGCGATGGACAGATGATATGTAAAGTTTTAGACAAAGGAGAACTGTCATGAACGAAAACAAACCAACATTTGAATCATCCATGCAGCGTCTGGATGAAATTGTGAATCTTTTGGAAAGAAATCAATGCACACTCGATGAAAGCATCGCCTTGTTTGAAGAGGGCCTGAAGCTTTCTCAGGAATTGAGTGTACAGTTGAAAAGCTATGAGGATAAAGTAGCTCGTTTATTGAAAGAAAGTGCTGGTGAGTAACATGACATTTGATACTTATCTTGAACATTCTTTAGATAAATTGACTGATAGTCGTGTAAAGGAAGCGATGCAGTATTCCTTGATGGCTCCTGGTAAACGACTGCGTCCAAAACTGGTCATTGTGACAGCTGAAGGATGTGGTGTTGAAGGGGTTAAAGCTTATCCAGCTGCAGCGGCACTGGAAATGATTCATACCTATTCATTGATTCATGATGATCTACCTGCAATGGATGATGATGATCTTCGTCGAGGACGCAAGACATGTCATGTTCAGTTTGATGAAGCTACTGCAATTTTAGCTGGGGATGGCTTATTGACAGAGGCTTTTTCACATCTTGCTCAGGCAGATTACTCAGATTCTGTTAAAGCAGGGTGCATGAAAGTACTGGCAGAGTGTGCGGGTGCAGATGGTATGGTTTTAGGTCAGATACTTGATTTGACCAATGAAAACAATCCAGAGTGTACCTATGAAACATTAAAACAGATTCATATCAACAAGACAGGTCGTCTGTTCAGCTGTGCACTTCAGCTGGGAGCGATTGTTGCAGGGAAAACAGATGAATTAAAGCGTCTTGAACAGATTGGACTTCTTTTAGGGCTTGCCTTTCAGATACAGGATGATCTGCTAGATATGACAAGTACTTCAGAAATGATGGGGAAAACGATTGGCAAGGATGAAGCAAGTCATAAGTCGACAACTTGTTCAATTTTAGGGATAGAAAAAAGCAGACTTCTGTTTGAAGAAGTCTATGCTGAGCTTTATCAGCAGTTAGGGGAATGCAGTTTTAATACAGCACAATTAAAGGCGATCTTTGAAACAATGAAAAATCGCCAGCGCTGACAGGAGAATTCGTATGGATTTTAGTTTACTTCGTGATCCAAGTTATCTTAAAAAACTAAGCATTCAGGAAATGGAAAAATTAGCTGGAGAAATCCGGCGTTTTCTCATTGAAAGTGTATCGAAGACAGGAGGGCATCTTTCCAGCAATCTAGGAGTTGTAGAACTGACGATTGCGCTTCATTATGCTTTCAACTCACCAATCGATAAAATTTTCTTTGATGTTGGTCATCAATGTTATGTACATAAGATTTTGACAGGTCGTTCATCAGAATTTACGAAATTAAGACAATTCAATGGAATTTCAGGCTTTCAGAAGCGCTGTGAGTCCAAGCATGATGTATGGGAAGCAGGACATTCATCAACATCACTTTCTGCAGCTTTAGGTATGGCTGTAGCACGTGATTTGAATCATGAACGTTATCATGTTGTTCCTGTGATTGGTGATGGCTCTATGTCTTCTGGTATGTCACTGGAAGCTTTGAATCAGATTGGTGATGAAAAACGTAATCTGATTATTGTCTTTAATGACAACAACATGTCCATCTCACAGAATGTAGGAGCTCTAACACAAGGATTTGCCAAGTTAAGATCATCGACTGGCTATACAACTTTTAAAACTGATCTCAAATCTCGACTGGATAAGAATATGATGGGTAAAACTGTTCTTAAGTCGATGACAGCAGTGAAAGATTTTATTAAACATGAAGTCGTAGATTCAGGTATTTTTGATGAGTTTGGACTTGAATATATGGGACCGGTTGATGGTCATGATATCAAGAGTCTGATTCAGATTTTTGAAGTTGCCAAAAAACATGAAGGACCTGTTGTCGTTCATGTGCTCACAAAAAAGGGCAAGGGATATCCTTATTGCGAAAATGACAGTGAAGGAAAATGGCATGGTGTTTCTTCTTTCAATGTGCAAACTGGAAGTCCGTATCATTCCATCCCGCAAGGCCATTTGTCATGGAGTCAGATTGTCACTGAGCCATTGGTGAAAATGGCGAAGACTGATTCACGTATTTGTGCAATTACACCAGCGATGATTACAGGAAGCAAACTGGAGAAATTCTTTGCGTTATATCCTGAGCGCAGCTTTGACTGCGGTATTGCGGAAGAACATGCAGCAACTTTTGCAGCATCACTTGCATTATCGGGTAAACGACCATTCTTGTGTCTGTATTCATCCTTCCTGCAGCGTGCTTATGATCAGATTAATCATGATATCTGTCGAATGGATCTGCCGGTTGTGATTGGGATTGATCGTGCTGGACTGGTAGGGGAAGATGGGGATACTCACCATGGTGTCTTTGATATTTCTATTCTCAGATCTTTGCCGAATCTCATCTTATCGCAGCCTAAGGATGCTTATGAACTGCAGCAGCTTTTAGCTACTGCCTATGCACAGAATCATCCATTTGCGATTCGCTATCCAAGAGGAGCTGCACCATATCAGGAATATACAAATGTACAACCTGTTGAAATTGGTTCGTGGACTGTTGCCTATGAACCTGCTGATGCTGAAATGACAGTGTTGTCCTATGGCCCTGATGTAGATCGTCTTGTCAATAAATTTATGACCAACAATCTGCCAATCCGTGTTATTAATGCACGTTTCTTTAAACCACTTGATGAAAAAATGTTATCTCAGCTTGCATCAGAAAAGCGTCCTGTTCTCGTTTATGAAACAGATATGAAAGCAGGGGGATTATCAAGTGCAGTTCTGGAATGGTGCTGTGATCATCGCTGCATGATGAACATTGAACGCATTGGTCTGGACGATTGTTTTGTATCACAGGGATCGATCAATCAGCTGCGTATTCAGCAGAACATTGATTTGAATACTGTATGTGAAACATGTCTGCGTATTTTAAGCAGAATCAAAGGGGAATCATCGTGTTAAAACAACTTCATGTTACAAATTTTGCCTTAATTGATGAATGTACACTTGATTTTCATTCTGGCTTTACTGCATTTACCGGTGAAACTGGTGCTGGAAAAAGCTTGTTGATTGATGCAATTTCACTTTTATGCGGTGAAAGAGCCAGCAGTGCATTTGTCCAGCGCGGCAAAGAAAAAGCTGAAATTACAGGTGTATTGAAATTGACTTCATCCATGAAACCTGCTTTAAAAGAGGCAGGATTTGATGATGCTGATGAATTGACAATTCAACGTGAAATCAGTAAGGATGGTAAAAGCTCAATTAAAATCAATGGTAAAAGCGCAAGTCTTCAGACATTGAAACTTGTGACTGCCAATCTGATTGATATTCATTCACAGCATGATACACAGTATCTGTTAAACAAAAATTCTCATCTGGCATTGCTGGATAAAACAATTACTGATCATCCTTTGTTGAATGAAGTCAAAGAAGCATGGAAGAACTACACACAGGCAAAAAAACAGCTGGAACAATTTGAAAATGTCTCTCTTCGTGAAAGTGATGCAGATTATCTGCGTTATGAAATTGAAGAGATTGAAAAAGCTCATTTAACTGAAAATGAAGATGAAGAGCTTGAAGCTCGTCTGAAGACAATTCAGGGATTTGAAAAAATCTTTGGACGCTTGAATGAGGCAGTTGATCTGTTTGAAAAAGACCGTGGAGCAGATGAACTCCTTTATCAAATCAATTCATCATTGTCTTCTTTATCTGAAGTTGATGAAGTTGTACAGCTGGCTTCAGTGTTTCAGGAAAAGTACTATGATTTAAAAGACTGTATGGAACAGTTGAAAGATCTGAAAGATCAGCAGTCTTATGATGAAGAAGAGATTAATGATATTCATGCAAGATTATTTGAAATTGGACGTTTAAAACGTAAATATGGACGTACAATTTCAACAATATTGGAACGTCGTAATGAAAACATTGAACTTTTGGAGGCAATGGAACATCGTCAGGAAAAACTGGAACAGCTTCAAATTCAGGTTGAAAAGACATATGATACTTTTGTACATTGCGCTGAAAAGCTCTCTGATGTACGTAAAACTGCAGCTGTATCCCTTGAAAAGAAAGTTATTGAGCAGCTGCGTGATTTAATGCTTCCGTATGCTGAATTCAAAGTGGATTTCAACACATTTGAAGGCAATCAGACTGGTATTGATGATGTTGAATTTCTGATTTCCATGAATCCACAGGAAATTCTTAGACCTTTGAAGATGGTAGCCAGCGGGGGAGAACTCTCTCGACTTATGCTGGGATTAAAAACGATTTTTACGGCTTTACAGGGCATTTCCTGTGTCATCTTTGATGAAATTGATACAGGTGTATCTGGTGCTGTAGCAAGCTCTATCGGGCTTAAAATGGCATTGTTGTCAAAATCAGCACAGGTGTTCAGTGTTACACATCTGGCACAGGTTGCCGCATGTGCAGATCATCATGTCTTTGTCTCCAAATCTCTGGTAGAGGATAGAACGATGATTTCAATTCGTCACTTAAATGCAGCACAGAGAATTGAACAGCTGGCTATGATTTCCAGCGGATCAATCAGTGAAGCTTCATTGATTGCAGCAAAAGAACTTTTTGACACCAATCAGAAAATCGCCAAAAACTGACTGTATATGACAGCAGAAACTTCACATGATAACTCCATAAAGGAGTGAACCATGATGAAGAAAATCTGCTGTTTTTTCTTTGCGTTATCCCTGTGTTTTCTAAATGTTTCCGCAGCTAGTCAAACGGTTATTGTCTGTGGAGATACGGTCATGATCAATGGACAATACAACGGCGTGTTAATCAGCGGCCAGTTTGATTTTGAAATTGATCAGCAACTCATTCAAACACATCCTGATGATTCAGTCAGAATAGGGGATTTGATTATTGAAGCTGATCAGCAGCCTATCGTTTATACCTCTGATTTGAATGATGTCATATCAACCGTTCCTTTTGATAAGACTTCAATTGATGTCGTCATCAAAAGAAACAACACAAAAACCAATGCTAAGCTTTATCTGTACTTTGACAAGACATCATCTTCCTTTAAAACAGGACTCTATATCAAAGATCACATCACAGGAACAGGGACACTGACTTATTATGATCCCGAAACACATATGTATGGAGCATTAGGACATGAAATCATAGAGAAGAGTACACAAAGCACTGCAGAATTTAATCAAGGTCAAATATGTTCAGGCAAAGTAACATCCATTAAGCCATCCCTCATCAATCAGCCAGGTGAAAAAGGATCAAAAAACACAGGACTTGTCTTAGGGAATATCCTCGTTCATAACCAGTATGGTATTTTCGGAAAAGCAATGCTGCCGATATCTGGTATAGAAATGGAAATTGGCAAGAAACAGCAAATAAAAACAGGAAGTGCAAAAATAATGACTGTGATTCGCGATAATATCATAGAAGAATTTGACATTATGATTACTGCAGTC
>JAZRUQ010000073.1:0-12771 GCA_045652605.1 Erysipelotrichaceae bacterium | reverse complement strand
CTTTTTCTTCTGGAGCACCGTCGATCTGATCGTATGCTCTAGCTTCAGCCTGACCAGACTTAGCCAGGTAGTTAGTGATAGCAGCAGTCAGAGTTGTTTTACCATGGTCAACGTGTCCGATTGTACCAACGTTAACATGGGTTTTGGATCTGTCAAATTTAGCTTTTGCCATTGTGCAAATTCCTCCTATAAAATTTCTTTGCTTGATATGCACTTCGCATATCCTATTTTAAGATAAATGTCCAGTAAAATCAATAATAATCTTATTCATCGCCAGACATTTTCTTGGCAACTTTTTCAGCGATGTTCTTAGGAACTTCTGAATAGTGGTCCATCTGCATTACATAGTTACCACGACCCTGAGTAAATGAACGCAGGTCTGTAGCGTAACCAAACATTTCAGACAGAGGTACGAATGCCTTAACTGTAATTGCATTGTGCTTTTCTTCCTGATCACGGATCTGTCCACGACGCTTAGTGATATCGCCCATTACAGAACCCAGGTAGTCAGCTGGTGCAGTTACATCAACAGACATGATTGGTTCAAGCAGAACAGCCTTACACTTCTTAGCAGCTTCCTTCAGTGCCATTGATGCAGCAACCTTGAAGGCCATTTCAGAAGAGTCGACTTCATGGTAAGAACCATCGAACAGAGTAGCCTTAACGTCTACGATTGGGTAACCATAAACCAGACCATTGTTCAGCGCAGCAGTCA
Source organism: Erysipelotrichaceae bacterium (assembly GCA_045652605.1). Taxonomy (GTDB): domain Bacteria; phylum Bacillota_I; class Bacilli_A; order Erysipelotrichales; family Erysipelotrichaceae; genus RGIG1896. The sequence goes on along the minus strand of JAZRUQ010000073.1, from coordinate 12,056 downwards.
AACCTTCCTGAGTTGGCTTGATGTATTCGCGTGGAACTGTACCACCGACAACAGCGTCGATGAATTCGAATCCCTTACCTTCTTCGTTTGGTTCAAACTTGATCCATACGTGACCATACTGACCACGACCACCAGACTGACGTACGAACTTACCTTCGCAGTCTGCAGCCTGACGGATTGTTTCACGGTAAGCAACCTGAGGAGCACCTACTGCACATTCAACACGGAATTCACGGCGCATACGGTCAACGATGATATCCAGGTGGAGCTCACCCATACCAGCGATGATAGTCTGTCCAGTTTCTTCATCAGTGTATGTCTTGAATGTAGGGTCTTCTTCAGCCAGTTTGCCCAGGGCAATACCCATCTTGTCAGAGTCAGCCTTAGTCTTAGGTTCTACTGACATCTGGATAACTGGTTCAGGGAATACCATGTTTTCCAAAATAATTGGAGAGTTTTCAGCACACAGAGTGTCACCTGTTGTAGTTGTCTTCAGACCTACAGCAGCTGCAATGTCACCTGAGTAAACCTTAGTGATTTCCTGACGGTGATTTGCGTGCATCTGAACGATACGTCCGAAACGTTCACGAACATCCTTAGTAGCATTCAGTACATAGCTACCTGCATCAGCAGTACCTGAGTATACACGGAAGTATGTCAGACGTCCTACGAATGGGTCAGTAGCAACCTTGAATGCCAGTGCTGAGAATGGTTCGCTATCGTCAGCATGACGTTCTTCTTCAACACCATCTTCTGTAACACCCTTGATTGCAGGGATATCCAGTGGTGATGGCAGGTAATCAATAACTGCGTCCAGTACCAGCTGAACACCCTTGTTCTTATATGCAGAACCGCACAGAACAGGGAAGAAGTCAGCAGCACATACACCCTTACGGATAGCAGCCTTGATCATTTCAACTGATGGTTCTTCACCTTCCAGAACCATCATCATCAGTTCATCATCGTAGTCAGCGATCTGTTCCAGCAGTTCCATACGCAGGCTTTCAACTTCATCCTGGTATTCAGCTGGCACTTCACCTACAACGATATCAGTACCGAGGTCATTCTTGTAAGAATAGTGTTTTCTTTCGATGATATCGATAATTCCACGGAATGTGCTTTCAGCACCGATAGGCATCTGAATTGCAGCTGCCTTAGCGCCCAGACGATCTCCGATAGATTTAACTGACATCATGAAGTCAGCACCTGTAGCGTCCATCTTGTTACAGAAAACGATACGAGGTACTCCATAGCCAGTAGCCTGTCTCCAAACTGTTTCAGTCTGAGGTTCTACTCCGGCTTTTGAGTCGAGAACAGTAACCGCACCATCCAATACGCGCAGAGAACGTTCAACTTCAACTGTGAAGTCTACGTGACCTGGTGTATCGATGATGTTGAGGCGGTGACCCTTCCAGTGAGCTGTTGTTGCAGCGGAAGTGATAGTGATACCACGTTCCTGTTCCTGCGCCATCCAGTCCATCTGAGAGGCACCATCATGAGTTTCACCCAGCTTGTGAGTTACACCTGTGTAATAAAGGATACGTTCGGTTGTAGTTGTCTTACCAGCATCGATGTGAGCCATGATACCGATATTTCTAGTTTTTTCCAGTGAATATTCACGTGCCATAATCGAACACTCCTTTCAGATTACCAACGGTAATGTGCAAATGCCTTATTAGCTTCTGCCATCTTGTGAGTATCATCTTTCTTCTTAACAGAAGCACCTGTTCCATTAGCAGCATCGATGATTTCGTTGGCAAGTCTCAATTCCATTGTCTTTTCGCTTCTCAGACGGCTATAGTTAACCAGCCATCTCAGACCGAGAGTCAGACGACGTTCAGCAGATACTTCTACTGGTACCTGGTAGTTAGCACCACCTACGCGGCGAACCTTCAGTTCCAGAAGAGGCATGATGTTTTCCAGTGCCTGTTCGAACACTTCCATTGGCTGACGGCCAGTCTTTTCTTCAACGATGTCAAATGCGTTGTAAAGAATAGTCTGAGCAACGCCACGCTTACCATCGATCATGATCTTGTTGATCAGACGAGTAACAAGCTTTGAGTTGTAAATTGGATCGACCAGAACATCTCTTTTTGCGATATAACCTTTTCTTGGCATGTCATTTCCTCCTTACTTCTTGACTTTTGGCTTCTTTGCTCCGTACAGAGAACGGCTCTGGTTACGGTTAGCAACACCAGCACAGTCAAGTGTTCCACGGATAATGTGGTAACGAACCCCTGGCAAGTCCTTAACACGACCGCCACGGATCAGAACAACGCTATGTTCCTGCAAGTTGTGTCCGATACCTGGGATGTAAGCTGTAACTTCCATACCGTTGCTCAGACGAACACGAGCGTATTTACGAAGAGCTGAGTTTGGTTTCTTAGGAGTCATAGTACCTACACGAGTGCAGACACCACGCTTCTGAGGTGAAGAAATAGATGTAGCTTTGCGCTGCAGGGAGTTGTAACCTCTGTTCAAAGCTGGAGACTTAGACTTCCATACTTTGTTTGTACGTCCCTTGCGAACTAACTGATTAATAGTTGGCATTGTTTTTTTCTCCTTCCAGATTTTATGCACACACATCCAAGTGTGTCATTCACTAGCATAATAATTAGTTTCCAGACGGAAACCAATTCTCGCTAAGCCTCCATATGATACAACAATCCCCTCTATCGTGTCAATCATTTTCTTTTTATTTTTTTGATGTTTTTGTGAATGTTTTTTATCTGTTCTTTTATTGAATCTTTATCTTAAATATGAAATAATCAAGACAAGCTGGAGGTTCATTTATGAAACGTTCTGAAATCAATAAAGCACTGAAAGAACTTGAAGCAATGTGTGAAAAATACCATTGTTATCTGCCACCATTTTGCCACTTTACACCTGAACAGTGGGAAACAATCGGACATGAATATGATGAAGTAAGAGACTGCATGCTAGGCTGGGACATTACCGATTACGGTCTTGGCAACTTTGATAAATTCGGTTTCTCATTAATCACAATTCGCAACGGCAATCGTGCAATGCCTGAAAAATACCCAAAGGTTTATGCCGAAAAGCTTCTTTATTTAAAAGAAGGTCAGTATGCACCAAATCATTTCCACTGGTTTAAGACAGAAGATATCATCAACCGCGGTGGTGGAAACGTATTGATCAAGGTCTACAACAGCCTACCAAACGAAGAGGTTGATTATGAATCTGATGTTACTGTTCATACTGATGGTAGAACATACACAGTTCCTGCCGGTACACAAATCCGCCTGACCCCTGGAGAAAGCATTCATGTGCAGCAGTATCTGTATCATGACTTCTCGGTTGAAGAAGGCACTGGACCGGTTTTGTTAGGTGAAGTCAGCCAATGCAATGATGACAATACTGACAATCGTTTTAATCCGCCTGTTGGACGCTTCCCTGAAATCGAAGAAGACGAGGCACCATACAGACTGCTGTGCAACGAATATCCTGTCGCAAAATAGATTTATTAAAGGTTTTCTTTATTTAAGAAAACCTTTTCTTTTTCAAAAGAAAAAACCTTCCTCAATGGAAGGTTAAGCCAATACACTACTTACGTAATCTTTTAGTTTTTCAATCGTGTCTTCACCAATGCAGTGTTCCACTTTGCAGGCTTCTTCTTCTGCAACAGTTTCTTCTACTTTCAGAATTTCCACAAAGAAACGCTTAATCACTATATGTCGCTCATACACTTTCTTAGCCAGAGCTTTTCCTTCTTCTGTTAAAAGAATTGCCCCATAATGCTGATGAGTCAGATAGCCTTTTTCCTGAAGCAGATTGATCGCCTTGTTTACAGATGGCTTGCTGACAGAAAGGTGTTTTGCAACATCACTCATACGCACATGCTCATCTTCTTTTGAAAGGACATAAATGGCTTCCAGATAATCTTCCTGGCTTTGATTCATGGTTATCACCACCTGTTTAAAACATTATAAAGTGAAACACAAGAAAGGTCAAATGGATTACAGAACATGCTCCCACTCAGCTTGTTTAAATCCTACCAGTACAAAATCGTCCGACACAAGAATTGGGCGTTTTACCAGCATTCCATCTGTACTGAGAAGTTCAATCTTTTCTTCATCACTCATCTGTGGAAGTTTTTCTTTCAGATTCAGTTCTTTGTATTTTAATCCTGATGTATTAAAGAATCGTCTGATATCCAGACCACTTCTTTCAATCCAGTTTTTCAATTCATCTTTTGATGGATTGTTTATTTTAATATCTCGTACTTCAATTTCTATTTTCTTTTCATTTAAATATTGTTCTGCCTTTTTACAGGTTGAACATTTTGGATAACATACATACAACATATTCATTCCTCCTGAAACTAGTCTATCGTGTTTATGGATAAATTGCTACTATGACGCTCACTGTTTTATGTTTCTCTTGATGAACTTTCATCTATTGGTTACACTTAAATTAAAGAGGTGATCATGTTGATTTATACTATTACACTTAATCCTGCTTTGGATTACACAATTCAAGTTGATCATCTTCAGTTAGGCCATACCAACCGTACAAAGAAAGAAAATCTGTATGCAGGCGGCAAAGGCATCAACGTTTCCTGCATTTTAAATGAACTTGGACTTAAAAGCTGTGCTTTAGGATTTACTGCAGGTTTTACCGGAGTTCAACTAACAGAGATGCTGATTCAACAAGGCATTCAAACTGATTTTATTCATGTGCATAAAGGAATGACTCGCATCAATGTGAAGGTTAAATCCGATACAGAAAGTGAAATCAACGGGAAAGGTCCCGAAATTGAATCAGATGATTTCCAAAGATTGCTTAATCAGACTTCATCATTAAACAACGGCGACTGTCTTATTCTTTCCGGAAGTATTCCTTCCTGCATGCCTGAAAACACATATGAACAGATTATCAAAACTGTACTTGATAAAGAAATTAAGCTTGTCATCGATGCAGAGAAAAAACTGCTGTTGAACACATTGAAATATCATCCTTTCCTTATCAAACCAAACAAAGTTGAACTGGAAAACATTTTCAGCACAACGCTCATCAATGATTCACAAATCATTGAATGTGCACATCTTCTTCAAAAACAAGGTGCTCGAAATATTCTCGTTTCACTGGATAAAGAAGGTTCTCTCTTAATTACTGAAAACAATGAAATTTATCGCATGGGTGCAGCAAAAGGAACTCTGGTTAATTCAGTTGGTGCAGGTGATTCCATGATCGCAGGTTTTCTTGCCGGCTGGATGAGAACGCAGAATTATCAGAAAGCTCTTCTTCTTGGTACTGCCTGTGGAGGTGCTACTGCATTCAGTGATGGCCTTGCCACAAAAGAAACCATTGTTGATTTATTAAATCAACTGACACACAATTCAGATTTATCAGCAGGAGGTCTTATCGTATGAGAAAAAAATATTTCTTCTTTGACATTGATGGTACACTTACCGACAACAAAACCAAACAGATTATCCCTAGTGCACAGGAAGCATTGATCAAACTTCAGGAAGCTGGACACTTTGTTTCCATCGCAACAGGTAGAGCTCATTATAAAGCTCGAGCATTCATGGATAGTATTCATCTTCATAACATGGTCTGCTGTGGTGGTGGAGCATTGGTGGTCGATGATGTTCTGCTATACAATCATCCACTTGATTTGGAAAAAGCCAAAGCCATTGCCCATCAGGCAGATGACTTAGGATATGGTCTTCTTTTTCTGTTGGATGATTCAATCAACCTGCATGGCAAAGATGACAGATTCCGTCAACAGGTAGGTGAGCGTCAGGAGGCAACCAATACAATTATTAATCCTGATTTAAAGATTGATAATTTAACTGAAATTTATAAGATGTACGTTTCCATCTCTGAGGCAGATGATCATGTCTTGACACTTAAAGATACATTGGGCAATTCACGTTTTGTACGTGATTATCTTATGTTTCAGGTTGACGCAAAACATCAGGGTATTGTTGATATGATGAATCATCTCAATGCACCACTTGAAGATGTTGTGGTATTTGGTGATGACTATAACGATATGATTATGTTTGATTCCCGTTGGACAAGCATCGCAATGGGAAATGCATGCGATGCATTAAAAGAAAAGGCAGACTTTATCACCAAAGCCAATATTGAAGATGGCGTTGATTATGCCTGCCAAGTATTTAATTGGTATGAACCTGTTAACGAATAGAAGCCTTTATTGTAAAGGCTTCTTTTTTTATGGCTGTGAACTTTCTACAAACCATCGACTTCTCTTTTCATAATACAGATTCCGAAGTCTGCCGTTGATCTGACATAGATAGAGGACACCTGTAGCCCCGACATGTGAATTCCTCATTCCCATGCATTCTGTCTTTTCAATCTTATATGTCTTGTTTTCCCACTTCATAAACAAAGGCTGTATCTCTCCCCGTTTATCATGATATACAATTACATCAACATATCTTTTAAACATTGGACACATCCTTTCTTTTTTTAAAATATCATAAACTTGATTTATTTTCAAGTTGTAACATATAAAAAGAAAGCTCAAATGAGCTTTCTTTGTTTATCCCTTGACATTGATTCGATTGATTGCACGTTTCAATGAAAGTTCTGCGCGTTTCATATCCAGATTAGAATCTTTCTGCGCAAGACGTTCCTCTGCACGTTTCTTTGAAGCAAGGGCACGATCCAGATTGATTTCATCTTTCGATTCAATCGCATCCACCAGCAGCGTTGCCATGTTGTCGTGGAAGTAAAACATACCTCCTGCAACCGCGAACTCTTCACGACCTTTGTCAGTTACGAAATTCATTTCACCGATTTCCAGCATCGTAACCAGTGGCATATGATTGGAAAGAATACCTCGCTGACCATCAATCGTTCTGATGTTAAGAATGCTGCATTCTGTCTCTTTATAAAGCCCGCCAGGAGTTACAATTCGACATTTCATGCGCCGAGTTTCTTCGCCTTTTCTCTAGCTTCAGCAATCGTTCCAACAAACATGAATGCCTGTTCTGGAAGATCATCCGCCTTGCCTTCAAGCAGTTCCTTGAAGCTTGCGATTGTATCGCTTAATGGTACGTATTTCCCTGCAAGACCAGAGAACTGTTCTGCAACGTTGAACGGCTGAGAAAGGAAGTTTCTCGCGCGGCGGGCACGTGCAACAGTCAGCTTATCTTCTTCAGATAATTCATCCATACCCAAAATAGCGATGATATCCTGCAGTTCTTTATAACGCTGCAATAGAGCCTGAACTCCACGAGCAACGTTGTAATGTTCTTCTCCGACTACCAGTGGATCGAGCATACGGCTGCTTGAATCCAGTGGGTCTACTGCTGGATAAATACCCAATGCTGCGATGCTTCGATCAAGTACTGTCTTGGCATCCAGATGAGTAAATGTTGTTGCTGGCGCCGGGTCAGTCAAGTCATCCGCAGGCACATAGATTGCCTGAACAGATGTGATGGAACCATCTTTTGTTGATGTGATTCTTTCCTGCAGCTGTCCCATTTCAGTTGCCAATGTTGGCTGATAACCTACAGCCGATGGCATACGTCCAAGCAGCGCAGACACTTCAGATCCAGCTTGAGTAAAACGGAAGATGTTATCAATAAACAACAGCACGTCACTCTTGTCTGTATCACGGAAGTTTTCAGCCATTGTCAAACCAGAAAGTGCCACACGCATACGTGCACCTGGACTTTCATTCATCTGACCATAAACCAGAACTGTCTTATCCAAAACGCCTGAATCTTTCATTTCATGATACATGTCATTTCCTTCACGTGTTCTTTCACCAACACCTGCTACAACTGACATACCACCATGTTCCTTTGCAATGTTATGAATCAATTCCTGCATCAGTACGGTTTTACCTACTCCGGCACCACCGAACAGGCCGATCTTACCACCCTTTGCATAAGGGCACAGAAGGTCAATGACCTTAATTCCTGTTTCCAGGATTTCCTGAGAAGTCTGCTGCTGATCAAATGTAGGTGCAGCACGATGAATTGGAAGATATTTCTGAGCTTCTACTTTGCCCAAACCATCAATTTCATCACCAAGCACATTAAACATTCTGCCCAGAACTTCTTTTCCAACAGGCACCATAATTGGATGCTCTGTATCAAGACATTCCATACCTCTAACCAGACCATCAGTAGATCCCATCGCGATTGTACGCACAACATCATCTCCGATGTGCTGTGCAACTTCAACAGTCAGCGATGTCGACTCTGATGTGCGGATTTTGATGGCGTGATTCAATGCTGGAAGATGACCAGCTTCAAATCGAATGTCCACAACAGGTCCAATAACCTGAATGATTTTTCCTGTATTTGCCATATTTCTCCTCTTTCCTACAATGAATCTGCTCCCGCAACGATTTCAGTGATTTCCTGAGTAATCGCAGCCTGACGAGCCTGATTAAACTGCAGTACAAGCTTTTCTTTCAATTCTTCGGCATTATCGGTTGCGTTTTCCATCGCTAAACGACGGCTTGCCTGTTCACTTGTCTTTGTTTCCATCCAAAGTGAATACAATGTTGATTTAAGTGCCATTGGAATCAAAGTATTCAGAATTTCATCTGCATTTGGTTCAAACAGAATTTCCTGCTTGCTTTCCAGCTTACCCTGACCCTTTTCAACCGGGAAGAGAACTTCCAGTCGCGGCTCAAATGTAACCGTATTTTTAAAGTACGTGTACACAACCTGAATCTTACCTATTTCTTTTGAAAGTACCTGCTGCAGTGCCTTATCAATCATGTTGGATGCTTCCACATAATCAAAGGCATCACTGTCGATATATTCATTGACTACATTGTAGCCTCTTGAACTCAGCCAGCTTCTTCCCTTTGATCCAATGACAATAATTGGATCTTCTTTCTTAATGAGGGTAGATGCATAGCGAAGCATGTTGACATTGTAACCTCCACAAAGCCCCAAATCAGAACTGAACACAATTGTCAGAACTGTTTCAGAATTATTTTTTAGAAGGTATTTGTTTTCCACCTGATCACTTTCTGAAAGAATGTGATGCAATGTTTTTAAAAGAGTTGTGGAATACTCTCTATTTTTCTCCATCATGGAGCGCTGACGCTGCAGTTTGGAGTTTGACATCAGTTCCATGGCACTGGTGATTTTCATCGTTGCCTGTGTGGAACGAATGCGGCTTTTCAGTGCCTGTCTGTTCTGTGCCATACGCGCTTACCCCAGAAGCTCTGTTTCAGAAGCGTATTCTTCAATTGCACCTTTCAGCAGGTTACCGAGTTCATCACTGATGATTTTTTCTTCTTCCATGCGATCAAACAGATTCTGATGATGTTCATGGAAATAAGCGTGAAGTCCTGCTTCAAACTTGCGTACATCTTCTACTGCAACTTTCTTCAGGAAACCATTTTTTGCCGCAAACAAGCTGAGTGCCTGTTCGCTCATATCCAATGGTGAATACTGTCCCTGTTTTAAAAGTTCAGTCAGACGTGCACCATGGTCAATTGTAGCTTTTGTCACAGGATCAAGATCGCTGCCAAACTGTGTAAAGCTCAGCAGTTCATGGTACTGGGCCAGATCAAGCTTCAATGAACCTGAAACCTGCTTCATTGCCTTTGTCTGTGCCGCAGATCCTACACGGGATACAGACAGACCGCTGTCAACAGCTGGACGGACACCTGCATTAAACAATTCAGTCTGCAGGAAGATCTGACCATCTGTGATTGAGATAACGTTTGTCGGAATGTAGGCAGAGATATCTCCAGCCTGAGTTTCAATGATTGGAAGTGCAGTCAAAGAACCGCCGCCCAGCTGATCATTCAGCTTCGCAGCACGTTCCAATAGACGGCTATGCAGATAGAAAACATCCCCTGGATATGCTTCACGTCCTGGAGGTCTTCTTAAAAGCAGAGACATTGTACGATAAGCTACTGCATGTTTTGACAAGTCATCGTAAACAATCAGAACATCGTCTCCATTTTCCATCCATTCTTCACCCATTGCACAGCCCGCATATGGAGCCATGTACTGCAGTGGAGCCAATTCAGATGCTGTTGCAGCAACAATAGTTGTATACTCCATTGCACCTCTTTGACGCAGTTTTTCTACAATCTGAGCAACTGTACTAGCTTTCTGGCCAATTGCTACATAAATACATTTTACATTTTTGCCTTTCTGGTTCAGGATTGTGTCAATCGCAATCGCTGTTTTACCAGTCTGACGGTCACCGATAATCAACTCACGCTGCCCCTTGCCAATAGGAATCATAGAGTCAATAATCTTAAGTCCTGTCATCAGTGGCTGATGAACTGATTTACGCGTCATAACACCAGGCGCAACGCGTTCAGTTGGACGATATTTTTCAGCACGAATCTCAGGCCCACCATCAATTGCCTGTCCCAAAGCATTAACTACACGACCAAGCATGCAGTCACCAACTGGAACTTCAACAATTCTTCCTGTACGTTTTACAGTATCGCCTTCCTTGATCTGAGCATCTGAGCCCATCAATACAGCCCCAACATGATCTTCTTCAAGGTTCAGCACCATACCATAAACATCACCAGGGAATACCAGCAATTCACTGGACATTGCCTTATCCAATCCCTGAACAAGTGCAATGCCATCACCTACACGGATGACAGTCCCTACATCGTTAGATTCAATTTTATCTTTGTAATGACGAATCTGTTCCTTGATCAGAGCACTGATTTCTTCTGGTCTAAGTTCCACATTCTCACATCCTTTCCTTTAACAGTTCATTCTTCATACGCGCAATTTTTGACTTCATGGATGCATCAACCACTTCATCTTCAAGCACAATCTTGAATCCTGAAATTAAAGATTCATCCAGCTTCTGAGTCAGTTCAACATTGCGCCCACGCACTTTAAAACTGTCTTCCAGCTCTTTCATCTGATCCTCACTCAATGGACGAGCTGCATAAACAACTCCCTCTTCAATGCCATGATAAGCATTGCACAATGAATGAAATTCTTTCAGAATCAAAGAGACTTCATTAATTCTTTTTTTATCTGTCAAAAGACAGAGAAAATTCAGGCAGGTTTCATCAATTCTGCCTTCAAAGCTTTTAATCAAGAGTTCCTTTTTTTCTTCATTTGTGATTTTTACAGCTCCAAAAAAACTTTTCAGTTCTGGAACACTGTTCATCACACCAGCCACCTGAACCATCTGCTGTTTCCAGGTATCTACCTGATTCATTTCCTGAGCCAATTCAAAGAAAGCTTCAGCATATCTGTGTGCTGCCTGACTCATGCTTGACCCTTCACTTCACGCACATATTCTTCAATGATTTTTGCATCATCCTGTGCGTCTGCTTTTTCATGCATCAGTTTTTCAGCAGCAGCCATTGCAACACTGACCATTTCCTGAACCATCTCATCATGAGCCTGCTTCTTCTGTGCTTCAATTGCACGATCAGCAGCTTCGATCTTCATCTCTGCTTCTTTCTTAGCCTGATTCACGATGGATGTTCTGAGAGCTTCTGATTCATCCTTGACTTTTTCAAGGATTCTACGAGAAGTTTCTCTAGCCTGACGTACTTCAGCACGTGCAGTTTCTCTATCAGCTTCTGCTTCTTTTTTTGCTTCAGCACTCTGCTTTAAATCCATCTGCATGGCAGCTGAACGTGCATCAAGAAACTTAGTGACACTTGTCCACAGAAACTTCTTCACAAACAGAAACAGCACCAGCGTTGAACAAAGCTGAGCAAGCATGGTCATTGGATTTGGAATCAGCTGGCCAATGACATCAATAGTAATCATAATTATCCTCCTAAATGAACTTGAATTCTAACTTAGAACACAAAGATCAACAGGATCGCAACCAAAAGACCGTAGATCGCGCAAGTTTCAGAAAGAGCGATACCCAGGATCATTGTTGAACGGATTTTCCCTTCTGCTTCAGGGTTCTTACCGATGGCTTCAACAGCCTTACCAGCTACAAAACCTTCACCAATCCCTGTCATCATACCAGTCATAACTGCCAGACCAGCACCAATCGCAATCAAACCTGTAGAAATATCCATATATTTTCCTCCTCTTATGAATTTTTCATATCATCGGTCATTTCATTACCGA
>JAZRUQ010000072.1:0-2872 GCA_045652605.1 Erysipelotrichaceae bacterium | reverse complement strand
GTGGCGATAGCGAGATGGACACACCTGTACCCATCCCGAACACAGAAGTTAAGCATCTCAGCGGCGACAATAGCATGGCGTGCTCATGTGAAGATAGCACGCTGCCAGGTTACTTAGGAACTCATTTGAGTTCCTTTTTTTATTTATTTTTATAAACATAAAAAAGTCAGCAGATTCTGCTGACTATTTGTTTAATGTATCAATAATAATTGGTAACACCTGTTTTTTTCTGGAAATGAAACCAGGAGCGAAGTCATTGATCAAGACACTCTTGAATCCTTCTTCGATAATCCAGCTTTTTTTGCCTGTATAAAGGAAATGAGAACCTTTCCCAGTAGGGTCAGTAAATAGAATCAGAAGCAAATCATATCGATGTGTGATGTTCTGGTCTTCTAGATAAGCCAGAAATTTATCTTTGATTTTCGTGTATTCTTTTGATGACTTGCATACAACCTGTCCAATGGCAATTTTACTATCAGAAAGACGGAATTCCTTAAAATCTTCATACATTAGTTCTTGATGCGTCTTTTTTAAAAGAGAATCAGATGTTTGCACCAATTCATCTGCAAGGTCATTGATTGAAATACCTGTTTTCTTGGAAAGATACAAAGCTTGATCAATATCTATTTTAGTAGTAGTTGGTGATTTTAAATTCATTGTATCTGACACAATTCCTGCCAGTAAAAGACCAGCAATGTGTTCGGGCATTTCGATGCGATATTGTCGATATAGACCAGTAACAATCGTACAGGTTGAACCTACAATCTGATTAACGAATTGAATTGGACTTTGAGTCTGGATTCCGCCTAAACGATGATGATCGACGATTTCAATGACTTCACCAAATTCCAAATCGTTGACACTTTGACCAGATTCATTATGGTCAACCAGAATGAATTGTTTCTTCTTGTAGTTGAACAGATGATATCTTGAAATTGCTCCAATAACTTCGTCATTTTCGTTCAGTACAGGATATGTTCTGAAACGTGTTTTGGCAATGCGCATAGATGCTCCATCCACAGTTTCATTGCTTCTGAAGAAGGAAACATTTGTTGTCATGACTTCTTCAATGCTTGGACTTTGGAAAATGGAATGTGCAATTGTGATTGCACTTAAATGAGTATGAATGATTGGTACCTGTTTTTCTTTAGCCATTGCCATGGTAATGGAGTCAACCCAGTTTTCACCACATATAATCAACAATGCAGCTTTCTGTTCAATAACAGAACGCTGAATATCAGGATGATTCCCTGCGATAACGATTGTGCCAGGTTCGATCTGGTTGTTGTAACCAAGATTTGGTAAAAGATTGACTTTTCCGTTTGGGTTAAATGGAGCATCATAAATTAGCGTTGCCTTCGTTGTCTTGATGATATTTTCAAGCGGAACTCGACTCATGAGATCTTCAAGTGCCTGCTCCTCTGCTGTCCATAAGTTGGTCAAGTTGGAGGTGGATACAACGCCTTCAAGGTGATTGTTTTCATCTACAACAAAAACGCCTTTATTTTTGCGTTTTAAAATAGCGTCCAGTGCTTCTTTCATGGTAGTTTTTCTGTTGACCAGAAGAGCTTCATCCATATCAATTTCAGCTAATGTGCATTTTGCTGAGTGGATCAACTGTGGACGTTCTATTCCGAATTTCTTAAGGATAAAACTTGTTTCTTTGTTCAAAGGACTTAAACGTACAGGAACAGTGTTAAAACCCATCTGATTTTTAAGGTAGGAATAACAGATGGCAGCACAGATTGAATCCGAGTCGGGATTCTTATGACCAGTAACAAAAATAGGTTTTTCCATAGGCAGTACCTCTATAGTTTTATGATACATAACCTGTTTTTTAAATACAAGTAAAATAACTATTTCACCAACGGTTGATGGTCTAAGAAACAAAACTGAACGTAATCGTCTGAAAAACGGAACTTCTATAAAAAAGTAGTTGTTTGAATTGTTACATATATGGTATGCATTGATGGAAAATGCTATAATACAAAAGAATATTGAAGGAGTGAATTTTTATGTTGCATGTAATGTATCATCCATTGATTACACACAAATTGACGCAGATGCGCAAAAAAGAAACAGGGACAAAAGACTTCAAACAGAATCTTGATGAAATTGCAGGATTGATGGCTTATGAAGTATGCAGAGACCTTCCTGTCAAGAAAGTTCATATCGAAACACCAGTATGTGAAACTGATACGTATGAACTGGCTAAGCAGATTGTATTGATTCCAATTTTAAGAGCTGGTCTGGGATTGGTAAATGGAATTAATGATCTGATTCCAACAGCGAAAGTCGGTTTTATTGGATTATATCGTAATGAAGAAACTTTAGAACCAGTTGAATATTTTGCAAAATTTCCGGCAACAATGCCAGATGCAGTGAATCTGGTTCTTGACCCAATGCTGGCAACTGGCGGAAGTGCTGTTGCAGCGATTGACATGATTAAAAAACGCGGCGCAAAGAGCATTAAGCTTGTGTGTCTTGTTGGCGCTCCTGAAGGTGTAAGAGCTGTTGAAGAAGCACATCCAGATGTTGATATTTATCTGGCTGCATTGGACGAAAAATTGAATGAAAAAGGATATATTGTACCAGGTCTGGGAGATGCTGGCGATAGAATTTTCGGCACAAAGTAATGAAAGATTTAGTGAAGGCACTTTCTTTGGGAGCTAGTATCTGCTTTGGAATGGTGGTGCCGACAGTGCTAGGTGTACTGGCTGACAGATACTTCAATAGCGCTCCATTGTGGGTTATTGTTGGGGTAGTTGCTGGTTTATGCAGTGCATTTTGGACATTAAAGGAGCTGGTAAAATGAGCAGAAGTTTGCTGAAGCGTTGTGGCATTCTGACTTTTGTATTTTGTCTGGCTACAG
>JAZRUQ010000071.1:0-1711 GCA_045652605.1 Erysipelotrichaceae bacterium | reverse complement strand
GGGAGTGTCTGCACAGACACTTCGCCATTATGAATCGCTTGGTTTGATTTCATCCAATCGAAACGATGAAAATCAATATCGAACGTATTCACTACAGGATACACGTATCTTATTCATGATTTCTATTTATCGATCCATGGGTTTTTCTTTGCCTAAAATCAAAGAAATGCTGCAGGAAATGGGCATGAATGTAGTGAAAGAGTCATTTAAAGAACGTGTTGATGAAGTGAAGGAAGAAATAAAGCGCCTTGAATCCATGAAGCGTGAACTGGAAGAATATTTTTACGGAATTGAACTTGCAGAAAAGAGAAACGGACAATTCTGGATTGAACACGACAGTCATATCATGTTTTCAGTAATGAAATCGGGAAGCGGATTTTCTCTGACGGATAAAAATGATCAGCGTCTGGTAGAGTATCAGAAACTTGCACCTCATGTTCGACAAGGATTTGTTATTTCGAAAGACATCTTTGAAAGTGAAAAGCCGTATGACTTTCAGTACGGTGTCTTTGTTTCGAAAGATTTTGCAATGAACACGATTTCTAAAGAAGAGCTTGAACGCTATCTTGTCAAAGTAGAGGGGCCTATCGCAAAGATGATGATTCAGACAAATGGTGAAAATCTTTCGAAAGAAAAATTTAAATCATTCTTTGAATGGATTGCTCAGCAAGGGTATAAGCCTGCTTCTGACTTGTATGGCGTTGTACGATACCATGCCTATTATGAACATGAAAAAACATGTTTTGAATTTATTGTTTCTTTGCATGCCAAATAATTCACATATTTCTTGACCTTACAACTATTGTAAGGTTTATTTTTATATAACAGGAGGAAAGAACAATGAAAAAGTTTTTTATGCTTCTTCTGGCTGGTTTGATGGCTGTATCTGTTGCAGCTTGCTCATCTAAACCAACAGAAGAAAAAATCTACACAGCAGGTACATACACTGCAACTGCAGCTGGCTTTGGCGGTGATGTAACTGTTACTCTGACAGTTAGTGATACAGCAATCACATCTGTTGAAATCGTTGGTGCTCAGGAAACTGAAGCAATCGGTGGTGCAGCTCTGGAAACTCTTGCTACAGCAATCAAAGACGCAAACAGTGTTGAAGTTGATGTTGTATCTGGTGCAACTGTAACAAGCAATGCAGTAGTGGCTGCTGCTACTAAGGCATGGAATGAAGCGAAGGGTGTTGCTCCTAGCAAGACTGCTTTGACTGATGGTACATACACAGCATCAGCTGTTGGTTACAGCTGGACTGGTATGATGACTGGTGAAGTGAAGATTGAAAATGGTGCAATCGCATCAATCACAATCACTGAAGAACACGACAGCGAAACAGGTGAAATTTCTAAGACTGCATTTGACCTTCTGCCAGGTAGAATTGTTGCTAACCAGTCTTTGGCTACTGATGCTGTATCCGGTGCAACAGTAACTTCTAATGGTATCAAGGACATCGTTTCTCAGGCTATCGAAATGGCTGGAGGAAAAGCATCTGAATGGATGGATGAAGTTGCTAAGGAAACTGACACTGTTAAACTGGAAGGCTATGACGTTGTTGTAGTTGGTCTGGGTGGATCAGGTATCCTGTCTTACTGTGCTGCTGCTGATGCTGGTGCAACTGTATTCGGTATTGAAACTGCTGCTAAACTGGGTGGTAACTCTACAACTACTACAGGTCCTATGCTGTTGGGTCCACTTAATGAATCTT
>JAZRUQ010000070.1:0-2318 GCA_045652605.1 Erysipelotrichaceae bacterium | reverse complement strand
ATGCGAAACATTGGTAATCAATTCAGTTTTCATGCGTTGTGATTTGACCTCTTCATTTACAGCCTTCTGAAATCCTGTTTTTAACGTTCCTAAAGCTCGTTTCAAAGAATTAAACATCCCAGCATCTTCTTCAACGGATACATTAAAATCACCATCAGAAAGCATCATTGTCGTATACAGAACATTGGCATAATCACTCTGTATGCGTCCCATCTTTTTTTTCAGATAAATAAACAATGCAGCGGCATACACAAAGACCAGAACGATTCCTAGAGGAAACAGACAGCACAGAATCAGAATAAGAACAGTATTGATGCCAACAACCTTCAGGACAAACTGATTGGTGTTGTCTTTCAAATCAAAACTCATCATTTTATCAAACATTAACATGAGCCAGCGTACAAATGAAATCACTTTCTGAACACACCAGTAAACACATGTGTTTTCCTTAACATACACAAACAGACCTTTATGGAAAATCCAACGCACAAGCATAGAAGCAAATACCACAAAAGCATAAAAGACAAACCACAATGCACCATTGAACAGATAAATCAGATCAGTCTGAGTCACACGAATTTCAAACTGTTTCAAAAGATTTAACAACGATCCATCAACACTATAGGTCGCGCACCACAAAAGTGCAACACCACCTGCTAAAAGTGCAGTACCCAAAAGAACACACAGAATTTCAAACTTAATGTTTAATAGTGTTCTTAAAGTTTTGAATTCTTTCACAATTCTCATTGGAAGAAACAGACAGATAAAAAACAGGACACAGGATACAGTCAATACAGCCATCACCTGCATTCTCATGAAATAAGAAGCCAAAGCAGGTTGACCTGCAGAATAAAGAATGTCTCCTGCCTCAAGATGATATGGCACTGCGATGATCATTTCCATATCTGTAATTGGAGTCAATGTAAAATCATACAGTTTTTCATCCACTTCACTTAAAACATTTCTGACTTCATATTGCATGTATTGCTCAATTGTTTTTTTCATTTGATCATCAAACTGTTCGTACCAGCTCATATTCACCTGATCATGACTCTGAACATTCAAAACTCCTGTAGAATCATAAGTGAGTTTTAATACAATTTGATACTTCTCTTTCAACTCTTCATCAGTCAATGTCAAAAGCTCCTGATGAGTTCCTGCCTGATTTTGGCTTTTTAAATCCACAGCTGCAGAATGAATATTTGGATACTCATAGATATGTGATTTCCAATATCCATAATAAACACCAAACACACCCTTAATACGCGTCTTAATGACAGAGTCTTCACACTGCACATCGAGCAGAACATCATAAGCATCCTGATCACTTTGTACTTCAGCTTTTAATGCATATGGAAGTGTACGCAAAGAAACATGATTTTCAAAAGCATAAGCGACATCATACAAAGAAGACTGCAACCCTTGCTGCTGTGCATACTGCTCAGCTTTAGGATAACTTTCTACAGTGGACAATGCAGCACCTGAAAGAAGCACAATCACCCATAAGACCAGCAATAGTTTCTTTACCATGAACTTTCACCCTTTTCCTGTTTTTCTATCTTGTATCCAACACCCCAGACAACTTTAATATATCGAGGCTTTTTCGGATCAATTTCAATCTTTTCTCTTAGATTGCGGATATGCACCATGACGGTATCTGTCGCAATGGCCTCTTCCTTCCAGACTCTTTCATAGATTTGTTCTGCAGAAAAGACCATTCCAGGATGTGACATAAGAAGTTCCAGAATGCCAAATTCTATCGGTGTCACCTTTACCTTTTTGTCATCTACACTGACTTCTCGACTATCCAGATTCAGTTCAAGTCCACCAATAACATATCCATTGAATGAATTCTGATTCGATTGCAGCATGGTCAGATACTTGCTGTAACGTCTTAAATTGGATGCTACACGCGCTAATAATTCCATTGGCACAAATGGTTTTGTAATGTAATCATCTGCACCAATATTCAAACCATGAATGATATCCACTTCCTCGGATTTCGCAGACAGGAAAAGAATAGGAAAATCATGATTTTCTCTTACTTTCTTCACCATTGCAATCCCATCCATCACAGGCATCATGATATCCACAATCGCCAGATGAATCTCATGTCGTTCAATCACATCCAATCCTTCAGCTCCATGATGAGCTTTGAACACATTGTAATTCTGTGTTTTTAAATATATTTCTATCGCATCAGCGATTTCTTTTTCATCTTCAACAATTAAGATATTGTATTGCATACCTCTACCTCCTGACTATCATTATAAAAGACATTTTCTAAGAATTACATGTCACAATTCTTAAGATTTTAT
>JAZRUQ010000069.1:0-5600 GCA_045652605.1 Erysipelotrichaceae bacterium | reverse complement strand
AAAGAGGAGATCGTATCTCGTCATCATATTCTGCTGGAAAATTATGCAAAATCAGTGCATGTGGAAGCTTCAACTGCACTGAAAATGGCAAAAAATGAAATCTATCCAGTCGCAGTTCAATATCTGAGGCAGATAGCTGATACAGTAAATTCACTGAATTCAGCTAAAATCGATGCTGATTTTATTGCAGACGATGCAAAAGAATTGAGTGCACTGGTAAAACGAATGAAACAGGCAATTCATAAACTTGAAAATGCATTGGATTATTATCATTCAACTAGAGGTGATGTGGAATTCAAGGCATTGATCGCAAGAGATCGACTTGTGAATTCAATGCATGAACTACGTCATGTTACTGATGCAATTGAAACAAGGGTTGATGCAAAATTATGGCCAATTCCAAGTTATGTTGAATTGTTGTTTGATATTTAAAAACTCTATTCATTTTGAATTGATGGAAAGGAATGAGAGATTATGTTGACAGATGTTCAAATTGCGCAGCAGGCGCAGATGCAGCCAATCAAGGAAGTTGCAGGAAAACTTGGTTTGGTTGAAGATGATTTAGAATTATACGGGAAATACAAAGCTAAAATTTCATTGGAGACAATGCAGAAAGTAGAAGCCAATGAAAATGGAAAACTGATTTTAGTGACTGCTATCAATCCGACACCTGCGGGTGAAGGAAAGACAACAACAATGATTGGGCTGTCTCAGGGATTAAACAAACTTGGGAAGAAAGCCATCGTTGCGATGAGAGAACCAAGTCTGGGTCCATGTTTTGGTGTAAAAGGTGGTGCAGCTGGTGGAGGATATGCACAGGTTGTACCAATGGAAGATATCAATCTGCACTTTACTGGGGATATTCATGCCATCACTACTGCAAACAATCTGATTGCAGCGATGCTGGATAACTGCATTCAGCAGGGAAATCTTTTGAACATTGATCCACGACAGATTGTATGGAAACGCTGTGTTGACCTGAATGATCGTGCACTGCGCAATATCATTGTTGGTTTGGGTGGAAAAGTGAACGGTGTTCCTCGTGAAGATGGTTTTGATATTACAGTTGCCAGTGAAGTGATGGGTATTCTGTGTCTGGCTACATCATTAGAGGATTTAAAGGTACGTGCGGGACGCATGATTGTTGCCTATACGTATGATGGTCAGGCAGTCACAGTTGATGATATCAAGGCTACAGGGGCTGTGACACTGTTATTGAAAGATGCGATCAAACCAAACCTGGTACAGACATTGGATCACAATCCAGTCTTTGTTCATGGTGGACCATTTGCCAACATTGCCCATGGTTGCAATTCAGTCATGGCTACAAAACTTGCATTGAAATTAGGTGATTATGCGATTACTGAGGCTGGGTTTGGTGCTGACTTAGGAGCTGAAAAGTTTTTGGATATCAAGTGCCGTCAGGCTGGATTTAAACCAGATGCAGTTGTGATTGTGGCAACAGTGCGTGCACTGAAAATGCATGGTGGCATGGACAAGAAAGAGCTTGGTCAGGAAAATCTGGAAGCATTGCGTAAGGGTATAGAAAACCTGGAAAAGCACATTGAAAACATTGCGAAATTTGGTCTTCCATCCGTAGTAGCTATTAATGCATTCCCAACAGATACAGAAGCAGAACTTAATCTGCTTCGTGAAATCTGCAATGCCAAGGGTGTTGATGTTGCTCTGTCTGAGGTTTGGGCTAAGGGTGCTGAAGGCGGCGTTGAGTTGGCTGAGAAGGTACTTGAAGTATTGGAAACAAAAGAATCTGATTTCAAGCCAATCTATGACTTGGATATGCCGATTGCTGAAAAAATCAGAACAATCGCAAAAGAAATTTATGGTGCAGATGATGTCATTCTGACAAAAAAGGCAATGACTAAACTGAAACGATATGAAGCACAAGGGTTGGGTAAATTGCCAATCTGCGTGGCAAAAACACAGTATTCATTGAGTGATGATCCAACAATGCTTGGAAGACCTACAAATTTTGTAGTCACAATCAATGATCTGATTCCAAATGCAGGATCAGGATTTTTAGTGGCAATCAGCGGCGATATCATGCGTATGCCAGGATTGCCGAAGGTTCCTGCTGCAAATCATATGGATTTAAAAGAAGATGGCGAAATCGTCGGTCTGTTCTAGGAGGTAAACATGAAAGTTGCAGTTGTTATGGGTTCTACAAGTGATTTGAACAAAGTAGAACCAGCAATTATGATTTTGAAAGAATATGGTGTGGAAACAGCAGTTCGCTGCCTGAGTGCTCATCGTGCTCACACTGAATTGGCTCAGTTTATCGAAGAATGCAACAGCAATGGTACAGAAGCCATCATTGCAGCAGCTGGTATGGCTGCCGCACTGCCTGGTGTGGTTGCAGCGCAGACAGTCATTCCTGTCATTGGTGTTCCATTGAGCGGCAGTGTTCTGGATGGCATGGATGCACTGATGTCCATCGTTCAGATGCCAAGCGGCATTCCTGTTGCAACTGTTGCGATCAATGGGGCGAAAAATGCAGCTTATCTGGCACTGCAGATTTTAGGAAATCGTCATGAAAACATTCGTGAAAAACTGTGGGCTCATCGTGCTCAGATGCATGAAGATGCGACGAAAGCGAATGAAATCATCATTGAAAAATATAGATAGGAGAACAAAATGGATTACAAGAAGGCTGGCGTTGATATTGAAGCAGGCTACAAGTCTGTGGAATTGATGAAGAAACATGTAAAAAGAACAATGCGTGAAGAAGTTTTAGGTGGATTGGGTGGATTTGCCGGAGCTTTCTCAATGAAAAAAGTCAAAGAAATGGAAGATCCTATTCTTCTGTCTGGTACAGATGGATGCGGTACAAAAGTAAAACTGGCATTCATCATGGATAAACATGACACCATTGGGATTGATGCAGTAGCGATGTGTGTCAACGATATTGCATGTTCTGGAGGAGAACCGCTGTTCTTCCTGGATTACATTGCCTGCGGTAAAAACTATCCTGAAAAGATTGCAACCATCGTAAGCGGTGTTGCAGAAGGATGTGTACAGTCTGAATGTGCTCTGGTCGGTGGAGAAACGGCTGAGCATCCAGGGCTGATGCCGGAAGATGATTATGATCTGGCAGGATTTGCGGTTGGTGTTGTTGATCGCAAAGACATGATTACAGGTGAGAGCATCTGTGATGGTGATGTGCTGATTGGTATTGCATCAAGCGGTGTTCACAGCAACGGTTTCTCACTGGTGCGCAAAGTATTTGAAATGAGCAAGGAATCATTGGACACTTATTATGATTGTCTGGGCAGAACACTGGGTGAAACTTTACTGGAACCTACGCGCATTTATGTGAAAGCATTGAAGAATGTAAGAAATGCGAATGTAATCATCAAGGGATGCAGTCATATTACTGGCGGCGGATTCTTTGAAAATGTACCTCGTATGCTGCCTGAAGGTGCTCGTGCAGTGATTGAAAAGAACAGTTATGAAGTACCAGCTATCTTCAAGCTGATTGAAGAAAAAGGTGGTATTGCATCAGATATGATGTACAACACGTTCAACATGGGACTTGGTATGGTCATTGCGGTTGAACCAAAAGATGTGGATGATGCAATGGAAGCCATCCGTGCAGCTGGTGATACTTGCTACGTTGTTGGTAAAGTTATCGCTGGAGAAAAAGGAATCGACTTATGCTAAAGGTTGCTGTGCTTGTATCAGGCGGTGGAACTGATTTACAGTCCATCATGGATGCCTGTGCAGCGAAAGAAATCAATGCAGAAGTAAAATTGGTCATTTCCAACCGTAAAAGTGCTTATGCACTTGAACGTGCAAGACTGGCAGGAATTCGTGCAGAATGGATTAAAGACGAAGAACTCATCCTTCAATGTCTTGAAGAAATGGAAATTGATCTGGTTGTGCTGGCAGGATACTTGGCGATTGTGTCGGATAAACTGATCAATCGTTATGAAAACCGCATCATCAACATTCATCCATCTCTGATTCCATCGTTCTGCGGACCTGGTTTCTATGGATTGCATGTGCATGAAGCAGCCCTGAAAAGAGGCGTTAAAGTAAGTGGTGCTACCGTTCACATCGTAAGTACCGTTGTGGATGGAGGACCCATCATTCTGCAAGAAGCAGTTGATATTTCTGATTTGACAACAGCTGAAGAAATTCAGGCAAGAGTATTGAAAGTTGAACATCGCATTTTACCGAAAGCAGTAGGTTTATTTGCGGATGATCGCATTCAAGTCGTTGGGGAAAGGGTAATAATCAAATGAAAAGAGCATTAGTTTCTGTAACAAATAAAGAAGGAATCGTTGAATTCTGTAAAGGTCTTGAATCACTGGGATTTGAAATTGTATCAACCGGTGGTACATTGAACAAACTGGTGAGTGAAGGCGTTAAAGCAATTCCAATTGATGATGTCACAGGTTTTCCTGAAATGCTGGATGGCCGTGTCAAGACACTGCATCCAATGGTTCATGGAGGTTTGTTGTTTAGAAGAGATCTTGAAGATCATGTCAACACTGTCAAGGAACACGGTATTGTGCCAATTGATCTGGTGTGTGTGAATCTTTATGAATTTGAAAAGGCATTAAAAGCAGGTAAACCAATGGAAGATATGATTGAAAATATCGATATTGGTGGTCCTAGCATGATTCGCAGTGCTGCGAAGAATTTTAAAGACGTACTGATTGTGACTGATGTCAAAGACTATGATGCGGTACTGGAAGCAATCAGAACAAATCAGGATGATTATAATTTCCGTTTGAATCTGGCTTATAAGGCATATTCAACAACAGGTGCATATGATGCGATGATTTCACGTTATTTTGCAGGTGTTGTAGGGGATGAATTCCCTGAAACATTGAACATTTCATTGAAGAAGGTGGAACACCTGCGTTATGGTGAAAACTCACAGCAGGCTGCCAACAAGTATGAAGATCCGTTTGTCCAGACATCTCTTCTTGATTATGAACAGCTTCATGGAAAGGAAATATCTTTCAATAATGTCAATGACTTATATGGTGCCGTTGCCGTTGTTAGAGAATTTGGTGATCAGATTGTCACTGCAGCCATCAAGCATTCTACACCTTGTGGTGTTGCGATGGGTGAAACAGGCTATGATTCTTATATGAAGGCTTATAATGCGGATCCACAGTCCATTTTTGGCGGAATTGTTGCGGTCAACTACAAAGTAGACAAGGCAACTGCTGTTGAAATGAACAAGATTTTCCTGGAAATCGTAGCTGCACCAGACTTCGATGAAGATGCTCTGGAAGTTTTGAAAGGCAAGAAGAATCTTCGTATTTTGAAACTGAAAAATCTGCAGTCTCGTGATGCAAAATATGACATCAAGTATCTGGAAGGAAAAGTTCTGGTACAGCAGCTGAATACAAAAATGATCAATGAAATGAAAGTGGTCACTGAAACTCAGCCGACAGAAGCTCAGATTTCTGATATGGAATTTGGTATGAAAGTGGTTAAGTATGTGAAATCCAATGCCATCTGCATCGTGAAAAACGGTGTTACATTGGCAATTGGTGGTGGTCAGACTTCTCGTGTCTGGGCACTTGAAAACGCAATTCACAACAATCCTGACAAAGACTTCAATG
>JAZRUQ010000068.1:0-7832 GCA_045652605.1 Erysipelotrichaceae bacterium | reverse complement strand
TTTAAAGTTCAATTTGAACAGGATTGTGTCTCATCGTATTTTGCGATGCGTAAATATTCCATAGAAAAAGACAATGATGGCATCAAACGTCTTTTCCTCAACAACAAGCCTCTTTTCCATACCGGGTTGCTGGACCAGGGGTATCTCAGTGAAACCTTGTTGAGCTGGCCATGTGATCAGGCGATGATTGATGATATCATGGCAGCTAAATTCATGGGCTTCAACATGTTAAGAAAGCACATCAAGGTAGAACCTTTGAGATGGTATTATCATTGTGATCGCTTAGGTATGCTGGTATGGCAGGATATGGTCAGCGGCGGTGGTCCTTACAACAAGTTCACGATCAATCTGCCACTGTTTACAGACATTCATTACAAAGACAATCTTTACTGGCTGTTTGGACGCAGAACTGAAGCTGAAAAACAACAGTGGCTGAAAGATTTTAAAGGCATTATTGATTATCTGTACAATGTACCATCCATTGCGATGTGGGTCATCTTCAATGAAGGATGGGGTCAGTTTGATGTGAAAAATGCCTATGCTCTATTAAAGAACTGGGATACAAGCCGTACAATCATTCCATGCAGTGGCTGGCATGATCAGAAAATCGGGGATGTAAGAAGCTGGCATGTGTATTTCAGACCGTATCGATTCAAGAAAGATCCACAGAATCGCTGTGTCATTCTTTCTGAATTTGGAGGGTATCAGCTTCCGATTCAAGGTCATCTGGTATCTGAAGAACCTTATGGCTACAAAGCAATACAAAACAGTGCTCAATTAGAAGCTGAACTGACTGAGCTGTATGCCAATCAGATTCTGCCTGGTAAAAAACAGGGACTTTCTGCCAGTGTATTTACTCAGCTTACCGATGTCGAGCGTGAAGTCAATGGTTTGATTACATATGACCGTAAAGTACTTAAAATCAATCCAGATGTGATGAAAGCACTCAATGAAGCATTAAATCAGGAATAAACAGAAAGCATCTCACTACAATGTAGTGAGGTGTTTTTTATGAAACGTGTACTGATTTTTATGATGTGTGTTCTGCTTGGTTGTGTTTCTGTCCATGCAGAAGAAAGTGATCTTACTCCATCGGCTTCATCGAGTTTATTGATGGATGCTGAAAGTGGTCAAATCTTATATGAAAAAAACATGCATGAACCTTTGTATCCTGCCTCCATGACCAAAATGATGTCTTTGTATCTTGTAATCAAAGCAATTCATGATGAGAAGCTTGACTGGAATGATCAGGTTGTTGCATCTAAGCATGCTGCAAGCATGGGAGGGTCACAGATTTATCTGGAAGAGGGAGAGGTCATGAGTGTGCTGGACTTATTTAAAGCCAGTACAGTTGCCAGTGCCAATGATGCCATTACAGCACTGGCAGAAAAGGTCAGTGGGACAGAAAGTGCATTTGTTGATTTGATGAACAGGACTGCAGCTGAATTTGGCTGTCAGAACACGACTTTTAAAAATCCGACTGGATTGCATGATGATGGTCATGTCTCTTCGGCATATGATATGGCGCTTATCGCTAAGAATCTGCTGAAAGAGGGGAAAGAGGATGTTTTAAAGTATACATCTTTAATGGAGGACTACATTCGTGAGGATACAGATCATCGTTTCTGGCTGGTCAATACCAACAAGATGTTAAGAAGTTATCCTGGTCTTGATGGATTAAAGACAGGTTATACTTCTCAAAGTGGATATTGTATTACAGTGACTGCATTAAAAGATGGGTTAAGATTAATTGCAGTTGTCATGAAAGAACCAGAAAAAGCATCACGCACAAAGGATGCAACTGCATTGCTGGATTATGGCTTTGCCAATTATCATAAAGATATCCTGATTCAGGAAAATGAACTCTCTGAAATCATGTTGATTGAAAAAGGAATACCAGAATCTATACAAATTACCAATGCTTCAGAATTGGGAATGATCTGTCGAAGTGATGAGAAGATGATTGAAGTAAATCGACAGTTTACCTTTTATCGCACAGAAGCACCAATACTTCAGAATGAAATTGTAGGTTATATGACAATAGAACTGCAGAATGGAAAAACAATCTCAAGTGATCTGATTGCACTGCAAAACTCTCAAAGACTTACGTTCTGGCCTATTTTCAAACGTTGTATAACAGAAATGCTGATCTGACATAAAAGTATAAATATCGATAAAAAAAGGCTGTAAATAGCCTTTTTGCGTATTTTCGACAATGTCTTTTTCTGATGAATCATGCAAGTTGCTGTCGTAACTTTTCTTCTGTTTCTGCAAAGACGTTACACTGAAATCAGGAGGATTATTGTATGAGAAGCATAGTAAGTAAGAATGTCCATACTTTTGAATTTTCGGGGGAAATGGATAACCTGAGAATCAGTCATTTGAAAAATGTCATTATTCAGCTGATTGATCAATATCGCTGTCCTGTTGTTGAATTCGATTTTAAAGATGTCACTTTTATCGATTCAACAGGGATTGGGTTTATTTTAGCCCGATACAATCAGATTAGTGCTTACAAAGGAGAACTTGTCTTAAAGAATGTCACTCCCTTTATCCGTAAGATCCTGGCTATATCAGGTATCTTTCAGATCATTAAAGTTGAAAACGATGATTTAAGAAAAGGGGTGCTCAAATGAATTCAATGTGCTTAATCTTTGATGCCAGAAGTGAAAATGAAGTATTTGCCCGCTGCAGCGGAGTCGCTTTTCTGATGCCATGGAATTTATCGGTAGAGATGCTGATGGAGATTAAGACTGTGCTTGCCGAAGCTGTTGTCAATGCGATTCTTCATGGATACAAGAATACTCAGCAAGGAAAAATTAAACTTGAAATGAGTGTAGATGCTGATGGTCTTTTGACGATTGTGGTTGAAGATCAGGGGGAAGGAATGGAGGATGTGCTGCTTGCCATGACACCGATGTATACTACACGTCAGGATTTAGAACGCAGCGGCATGGGATTTACCATCATGCAGAGTTTTCTGGATGATCTGGAAGTTGTTTCTGCAAAAGGAGAGGGTTGCAGAATCACAGGAAAGAAACAATTGAAGCGTTATGGATGAAACTGTTCTAGAGCTGATTCATTTAGCTCAATTGGGGGACATGGCAGCTAGAGAACGTTTAATGAAAGAAAATATGGGATTGGTGTATTCCATTACAGGTCGATTTCGAAATCATAGCTGCTACCAGGATTTGAATCAGATTGGAGCAATGGGTTTACTGAAAGCAATTTTGAATTTTGATGGATCTTTTGAAGTTCGTTTTTCAACCTATGCTGTTCCGATTATCGTAGGAGAAATCAAACGTTTTTTTCGTGATGAAGGACAGATGAAAGTATCTCGATCACTGAAAGAAAACTATCTTAAAATCATGAAAGCGAAAGATATTCTTTCTCAGCAATCGGAAAGCGAACCAACGATTGCGATGATTGCAAAAGTGTGTGAACTGGATGAAGCAGATGTTATCTTAGCGATGGAAGCCAACCAGCAGCTGACTTCACTGGACAGTGCCTCCAGTGGGAAAGATGGTTCACAGATGAGAATTGATGAAAGAATCAGTGATGATTCAAATCAGGACATTGAGATGAAAGTTGCATTGGAAATGGAAATTCAGAATACACTTACGCAACGTGAACAGCTGATTCTCTATTATCGATATCATCAGGATCTTAATCAACAGGCCATTGCAGAAAAACTGAACATTTCACAGGTGCAGGTATCCCGTCTGGAAAAGAAAATCTACGAGAAATTGAAACACAAACTCACTGTACAATAAGATTCTGGTTGTTTTCATAAGTGTATGATATGCTTATGAAAAGGTGAGGTGAAGTTATGGCTGTTAAAGATTTTGTTTTGACTAAGGAAATGACCACGATGAATGTCATTCAGTTTGGATCAGGGAAGAAACATATGATTATGATTCCAGGCCTTGGTGATGGTCTGACAACAGTGAAAGGTCTGGCACTTCCATTTGCCCTGATGTATCGCATTTACTGCAAAGACTATACGGTCACATGCATCAGTCGCTGCAATACAATGCCTGAAAACTACAGTACAAAAGAGATGGCTGATGACATCATCTGGGCTATGGATCTGCTGAAAATTGAAAAAGCAGATATATATGGAGTTTCGATGGGAGGCATGATTGCCCAGCATATCGCAATCGATTATCCTGAACGCACGAGCAAACTGGTACTCAGTGTGACTGCTGCCTCATGCAACAGTCAAATCAAAGAGTGCATTGATCGATGGCTGAACATGGTTGAACACAATCAGAACATGGAACTGATGAGAGACAATGTGATTTCCATGTATACAGATGAGTATTGTAGAAAGAATCTGTGGATGGTCAAAATTACAGGTCATATCAAACCAAAGAGTTATGATCGTTTTAAAGTCATGTCAAAAGCAATTTTAAGTCATCATACCCTTGATCGTCTTCATAAAATCAAATGTCCTGTTTTAATCATTGCAGGAGGACAGGATAAAGTCGTAACACCAAAAGCTTCTTATCAAATCAAAGAATGCATCCCTCATGCAGAATTGCTGGTGTACACGCAATATGGCCATGCAGTGTATGATGAAGCGAAAGACTATGATGCAAAAATTCTGGAATTTCTGAAAAAGTAAACACGTCGAAAGACGTGTTTTATGTTTAAAATACGTTGATTTTCCAATAATACCGGTGGAGGTATTGTTATGGACATCAATCAAATTGAAAAATCAGTTTCAAGTTCTGTTCCATCAAAACTGAAACTGAAAAACATCATCATGGCATTTGTTTGGGGAGGATGCATGGGAGTCGCAGGACAGCTTGTATTGGAGGGGTATATGAGTGCATTGAATTTATCACTGCAGCAGGCAGCTGCTCCAACATTGATGACTTTTATTGCATCTGCTTCCTTGTTGACAGGATTAGGTGTGTATGATCGATTAGGTCAGATTGCAGGAGCGGGTTTATTTATACCCATTACAGGATTTTCAAATTCCTTGACTTCCTGTGCACTGGAATCCAAATCAGAAGGTCTGATTTACGGCATTGGCTCCAATATGTTTAAGCTTGCAGGATCGGTGCTGACCTATGGCATAGTTGCCAGTTATGTACTTGGTCTTGTGCGTCTGGTGAGTGGAATATGAAGACTGTCCAATTTAAGAATGTGTACGTTCACTGCGCTGCATGCAGTGGTGGACCTATGGAAAAAGAAGGTCTTCTTGGACCAGAAATTGATGTGACCTTTGATGATATTTATTGTGGTGAAAAGACCTATGAAATGGCAGAGAGAAGACTGTTGGCCAGTGCAGTTGAAGCGATGCTGAAAAAAGGCAATCTGAAGGCAGAAGATGTGGACTGTTATGTAGGTTCAGATTTGATCAATCAATTGGGCACAGCTCATTATTTCATGAAGCACATCAATCAGTCTTTCTTTGGTGTCTATGCAGCATGCAGTGCTTCAACGATTTCATCTGCCCTTGCAGCCATGTTGATCGAAGGGGGATTCTGTGAGAAGGTGTGTGCATTTGCCAGCTCTCACAATGCAACAGCTGAGCGTCAGTTTCGCTACCCGAATGAATATGGTATTCAAAAACCAGAGACGACCACATTTACAGTCACAGGAGCAGGTGCAATCTGTTTTTCAAATCAGAAAAGCGATATTCAGCTAATCAGTGCCACGATTGGCAAAGTGATTGATTTCGGATTCAAGAATGTCAATGATATGGGATCTGCCATGGCACCAGCTGCTTATGATACCATCATGACTCATTTTCAAAACACCAATACTGACTTCAGCGATTATGATCTGGTTTTAACTGGAGATTTATCTAAAATCGGACATCAGGTTCTTTTTGATCTGTTTAACAGTCAGAACATTGATACACAGACAAAGCTGTCAGATTGTGGATTGATGGTCTATAACCTTGAATCACAGCCTGTTTTTTCAGGTGGAAGCGGATGTGCCTGCAGTGCATTAGGTACAATTGCATCGATCTTTAAAAAGATGAAAGAGGGAAAATTGAATCGTGTACTGATTGCGGCAACAGGAGCTTTATTAAGTCCTGTGATGATTCAGCAGAAAGATTCCATACCATGCGTATCTCATTGCGTGGTCTATCAGAGGTGTGATGTATGATTTATTTCAATGCGTTTATTGTGTGTGGATTGATTTGTGTACTTGGACAATTGATTTATGATTTGACTTCGTTTACTGCAGGACATATTACATCGATGTTTGTGGTAATTGGTGCCCTTATGGATTTCTTTAATCTCTATGACAAACTGATTGTGTTTGCTGGAGCAGGAGCCTTGCTGCCAATTACATCATTTGGCCATACATTGATGCATGCCACCATGCAGGGAGCTGCAGAAAATGGATTTCTGGGAATGGTATCCAATATGTTAAGCAATACAAGTGCTGGGATCACGACAGCCATTACGTGTGCATTCCTGGTCGCACTGGTGTTTAAACCTAAATTATGACGCTGATATCTGACAAAACACATGAAAACATTGCATGGTTTCAAAAAGAGTGCTGCTGTTTTGATCTGACAATTCGTTCAATAACTACAGATTCTGTAGATTATGTGCTCCTGTTTCTGGGAGGTATTACAACATCCAGCAGCGTTGAACCTTTGATTCAAGGACTGATTACAGCTCTGGATTTACGCGTTTTTTTAAATGCATCTGTATGCAGTGTACAGACATTGGATGAAGCCTATGAATTGATGCTTCAAGGTCAGACAGTTGTGTTTGTGATGAATCAGGCGCTGTGTTATGTTGTCGATACTCGAGCCTATCCAGGAAGAATGACCAGTGAGCCAACTGTAGAAAAAAGTATTCGAGGAGCACGCGATGGGTTTGTCGAACTGCTTATGGTTAATGTGGGCCTGATTCGCAAACGATTACGAGCGAAGGATCTCTGTATTGAAAAGATTACGTTTGGTAGCCAAAGCTGTACAGATGTTGCGTTGTTTTATCTGGATCATGTCGTACAACGAAATGTGCTTGATGATTTGAAGGTTCGTTTAAGTCGTGTTTCATCTTCGATTAATTTGCAATCAGAGCGTGAACTGGCTGATTTGTTGTATCCTCAATGGTACAATCCTTATCCTCATGTGCGTTTTACTGAACGTCCTGACCTGGTGTGTATTCATTTATTGCAGGGACAGATTGCAGTTGTGGTGGATCATTGCCCGACGGCAATGCTTGTGCCATTGACGCTTTTTGAATGCACCAGTCAGATTGAAGAAGTGACGCAGCCTCGTCTGATTTCCATGATGCTCAGATTTTTAAGGACATTAGGTCTGATAAGCAGTGTCTTTCTGGTTCCGGTGTGGATTTGTACACTTCATTTTGAAACATTTGGTGAGCTTGGCATTTTTGTCTTTCAAATCATGGCGGTGGATGCCATCATTGAATGGATACGTTTGTCTTTGATTCATTCACCATCGGTTTTATCCAGTATGCTGGGTATGATTGCCGTGTTTCTTTTAGGCGAAAGTGCAGTCAACTTTGGTGTTTATACACAGGAAATGCTTGTGCTGGTCGCAATATCCAATGTAGGGAATTTTGTCACTTCAAGTTATGAATTGTCCATGGCCAATAAACTGACTCGTTTCTTTCTGGTTTTATGCACACTTTTTTATCAGCGAATCGGGTTTTCATTGGGATTGTTTCTCTGCTTTCTGATTCTGTTGTGTACAGATTGCGGACCAGTAAGCTATCTGTATCCACTTGTTCCATGGGATAGAAAAGAAATGCTCCGTATTCTAACCGGAAAAAAGAAGTGACAATGTGTCGTTTCTTTTGATATAATCATGCAAGTCGGATCGTAGCCAT
>JAZRUQ010000067.1:0-4771 GCA_045652605.1 Erysipelotrichaceae bacterium | reverse complement strand
GGAACATTGACAAATGTTGAGAAGATTACAATGGCAGATTTGAATGTTTATGTTGACTTTGCAGGTTATGAAGCAGGAAAGCATGATATTCCAATCAACATTGAACAGAATCCTTCGTCACTGGTAAGTTTTGCGGTGGATAAGACATCAATTCAAATGACATTAACTGATGAAAAAGCATCCTCTTCGGATGAAACAGTTGGTGGTTAAGTAAACTGGGGATTTTCCCCAGTTTTCATTTTGTCTGGACGATAAATAGAAAGAAATGATATATTGTGATTATAGGAAGTGAAATTATGAATGAATGTGTATGGAAAGATTTTCTTGAGAGTGAGTTTAAGCAGGAGTATTTTCAATCTCTTTCTGCTTTTCTGAGAGAAGAATACAAGACAAAAACCATTTATCCTGTGCGTGAAGATGTGTTCAATGCCTTTGAGTATACACCTTATGAAACATGCAAAGTGGTTATTTTAGGCCAGGATCCTTATCATGAACCGAATCAGGCACATGGTTTATGCTTCAGTGTGCGTAAAGGAGTTGCCCTTCCGCCAAGTCTGAGAAACATTTATGCAGAATTGCATGCAGATCTTGGATGTACAATTCCAGCACATGGCTGTCTGATTGACTGGGCGCGTCAGGGTGTATTCCTGTTGAACACAACCATGACAGTAAGACAGGGGGCTGCAGCATCCCATGTGGGTAAAGGGTGGGAAACGTTCACGGACCACACCATCATGAAACTCAATGAAAAGAAAGAACCCCTGGTGTTCATTTTGTGGGGAAGCAATGCTCGAAGCAAAAAGAAACTGATCACCAACAAGCATCATTTCATTATTGAATCGGCTCATCCATCACCTTTGTCCTGTTACAGAGGATTTAATGGAAGCAGACCATTTTCACGATGCAACGATTTTTTGATTCAGCATGGAATCAAGCCAGTAGATTGGCAGATTCGAGGTTAATATGTTTTTGAGTATTGAAGAAGCTGTGAACTGGATTACATCACAGCGCAATAAAGAAATAGGGTTTGATTCATTTCAGCGATATCTGAATGAAAATGAAAATCATCTGGATCAATTGCGTATCCTTCATGTTGCAGGGACCAATGGAAAAGGGTCAACGGTATCCATGCTGGCAAGCTGTCTGATGGAAGCTGGATACAAAGTAGGGACTTTTACATCACCTCATTTGTATGAACATGAAGATCGTATTCGTATCAATAATAAGCAGATTCCTCAGGATGATTTTCTTAGAATCTGCAATCAAAACAAAGAGAAGTGGGAAAGCTATCATCTAAGCATGTTTGAGATGGATCTGGATTTGGCATCCATCTGGTTTGTTGAGCAGAAAACAGATATTGTGATTCTGGAAGCGGGCCTTGGAGGCCGTCTGGACAGCACCAATGTCATTGAACATCCATTAGCCAGTGTTATTGTTTCGATTGGATTGGACCATATGGAACGTCTTGGAGATACAGAAGAAAAAATTGCATATGAGAAAGCAGGAATCATCAAACAGAATGGTCTTGTCATCTGTGGTGAAAAGAAGCCAGAATGTGTTGATGTGATTTGGCAGGTTGCTGAAAATAAAAATGCAGATTTTATGAACGTGAAAGAATCTAAGATTCTGACACATTCACCACTGTCTTTTGAATACAGAGATCAGGTGTTTGAATTATCTTCTCTTGCAAGCTATCAGGTATTCAACGCCTGTACTGCAGTTGAAACACTGCTGCAGTGCAGAGACAGAAATCTTTTGAACATCAATGACGCTCAGATTGTACAGGGAATAAAAAAAGCTCATTGGGCAGGACGATTTGACGTAATCTGTACAGATCCTTTGACCATTGTAGATGGAGCACATAATGCCCATGGAATCAAAGCATTGATAGAAAGTGCGGCATCTTTAAAAAGACCATTGACGGTTGTTTTTGCCTGCTTGAAAGACAAAGATAAGGAAGAGATGATCAAGACATTGCATGATTTTGCGGATGAGTTTATTCTGACTGAATTTGATTTTTATCGTGCAATGCATGTCGATGATCTTGTTTTGTCCTACCCAGTCAACAAAGTAAAAGACTGGAAACAGGCGATTGAAATGGCTCAGTCAAAGAAGGATGGAACTGTATTGATTACAGGTTCTTTGTATTTCATCAGTGAGGTTATGAACAGTTTTAAAAGGAAATAATGTGTGAAGCTGTGTGATTTTTTATGAAAACGCTTGTAAAATTTGCATCTTCAAAAGAAATCTGATACAATGTGCGCGCAAAAAGAGGTAGTTATGAGAAATAAAGGAATCATTTGTCTGCTTCTTGTGCTGAGTTTTCTTTTCTGTACAGGATTTACACCAGAAGAATTCAGCATTGAGAATCTGGATGAATATGAAAAAGAATATATTGCTGAAGAGGTGCCTGCTTGCTCGTACAGCTCAGTAAAAACATATATGCCAATCAGTACAATTACGTCCAAGTCATCTCGTCAGTACAAGTTCATTGAAGAACATATGACCGTTGACCAGACAACAGGATTGACTTACGATGAAGAAGGCTTTATTGGAGTTGCCTTGGGAAGTGTGTTTGGGGCTATTGGTACACGTTATTACATTACTTTAGATACAGGTATTGTTTTGCCTGTTGTCAAAATTGATGCAAAATCAGACAGTCATACGATTGATGGATGTTATCACGCTAATGACAAGAGTGTTATTGAATTTGTAATCAATCGTTCACTGGCGGAAGAATTCTTTGGTGTCGGTGGAAATGGTTTAATCAGAAATGGAAATCTGAACAACGATGAGCGTTTAAAAGGACGTATCGAAAAAGTTGAGCTGGTAACGGATGAAAAAGTTCCGCTTCCAGAAAATCAGATTGAAATGATTGATCCAGACAATGCGGTTGTTGTGAGTATTACAGGAATCATCAAGTAATTGATGATTCTTTTTCTTTTTTATATAATGGAATTGGGTGATAAATATGTTTGAACGTCTTGAAAAAATGAGAAAAAGAACATTGCTTTTATCAACTTTTGTCTGGGTTCTTGCGATTGCTGCAGCTGTTTTCTTTTTTGTAGCTGCACTTCCTTATGATCGTTCCACTCAAAAAACATTCCGTCTTTTTTCGCTGGTTTGTATTTTGATTGGTGCTGTGATTACCAAGTATCTAAGAGATGCATATCAGAAAAATTACAGAAAAGCGTTTTATCATGAGGTTTTGGGGGATAAAGCATATCAATTGTCATTTGATGAAGCTGGAGTTTTTGGCGCGGCTGAAATAAAGAACTGGGGAGTCTTGCCGAATGTGATTCATGCCTTTACTAAAAATACAATTCAAGGCTCAAAAGATGGATTGAATTTCACAGTTTGTGAACTGGATGTTCAGGGAAAAGAACGCATCGAGGGTCCTCATGCATGGTTTCATGGCTTATATGTTATTTGTGATTTGAACCAGAAAACAAAAGGTACAATTCAGATTCGTACACCGGAAAATCTTCATATGGAACAGCATGAAAATCTGTTCAGTATCTGGAACATGGATTTGAAGCAGTTCAAGACAGATGTTGTGTGGTTTGATGAAGTAATGAATGTCTATTCAGATGATCAGCAGATTGTAAAAGAAGTGCTGAGTGAAGAAATGATGAAGAAACTGATCAGTCTCCATCAGAAATTTCATCGTCAGATTTGGATGGGGATTGTAGATGGTCAGATTCATGCGGCAATCAATCAGCCAAAGAGTTTCTTTCAGCCTGGTCTGTTCAGCAAAGTGAATGAAAATACGCTTGGCAAACAGCGTAAGAATATCGAAGAATTGACAATCCTGATCAACGAAATCATGAGGAATCCCTGATTGGTGATTCCTTTTGTTTTATGATAAAATAGGGATAAGTGGGTGATGGAATGTTTGAACAGCTTGAACAGATTAGAAAAAAAGGGGTAAAACAGGTCTTGATTTCACTTTTCTGTGTGATGTTGTTTGTTTTTATTCTGGTGCTGGTAACGCCGCGCTATGACCGACTGATGGCGTTGATGTTTGGTGGGATAATTGGCCTGGTTGTTGTGATTATAATTGCGGAACATGCAAAGAAGAAATTCATGGCAGCCTATAAACAGGAATTTCTTAAATCATCTCTTGAAAAAGAGTTTGAACAGGTCAAAGTGAATTTTGAAGAAGGCTTCAGTGAACAGGAAATCCGTGCAGGTCATCTTGTATCCTTGTATGATCGTTTTCATTCAGATGACTATATTTCAGCAACATACAAAGGTGTAGCTTTTGAATGCAGTGATATTAAAATTGAAGATGTAGTAAGAAGCGGAAAACATACTTCTGTTGTGACACGTTTTCAGGGGCTGTATCTGAAAGTGAACCTGAAGAAGAGTTTTCATGGTTGGACAGTTGTGCGTGAAAAAGAGTTTCTTGATAACGGAAATCCAAGATCGTTCTGGTCAGATATGCCTGAATTGGAAAAAATCAATGTAGAATCAGAAGAGTTCAATCAGAAATTCAGTGTTTATTCCAGTGATGGGACCGAAGCGTTTTATCTTTTAACACCACGATTTATGGAGCGGATGATGACTTTGGAAAGTTGTTATGAAGGTCGATGTTATTTTGGCTTTCTACAGGGGCAGCTTCACATAGCAATTGACAGCAGAAAGGATCATTTTGATGTCAGCTTGTTTGAAAAAGTGGATGAATATAGACTTTATAAACATCAGCAGGACATTGATATGATCAAAGGAATTGTAGAACTTGTTGCAAAGGAGTGTGAAACTGCATGGA
>JAZRUQ010000066.1:0-1666 GCA_045652605.1 Erysipelotrichaceae bacterium | reverse complement strand
ATTCAGATCAAAAACGCTGAAGTAGCTTCAAATGTCCTGAAATATGCTTCTGAACATAACATTCCAGTAACACCAAGAGGTGCTGGTACTGGTTTGTGCGGTGGTTGTGTTCCACTGCATGGCGGCATTGTGCTGAACACTTCTTTGATGAACAAGATTCTGGAAATTGATCCAGATACAATGACCATTACAGTAGAACCTGGTGTTCTGTTGATGGAAGTGCAGGAAGCCGTAAAGAATGCAGGTTTCCTGTATGCACCTGACCCAGGTGAAAAAAGTGCGACTGTAGGCGGCAATGTGATGACCAATGCCGGTGGTATGCGTGCTGTTCGCTATGGCGTAACACGCGACTATGTGCGCGGCATGCAGGTGGTAACACCAACAGGTGAAATTCTGGAGCTGGGCGGAAAAGTTGCGAAGAATTCAAGCGGATACAGTCTGCTTCATCTGATGATCGGATC
Organism: Erysipelotrichaceae bacterium; assembly: GCA_045652605.1. Taxonomy (GTDB): domain Bacteria; phylum Bacillota_I; class Bacilli_A; order Erysipelotrichales; family Erysipelotrichaceae; genus RGIG1896. The sequence continues at coordinate 1,205 of JAZRUQ010000066.1, read as the reverse complement.
AGAAGGTACTTTGGGGCTGGTTACCCGTATTACAATGAAAATCATGCCTTCTCCTAAGAAGATGACAAGTTTGTTGATTCCATTTGAAACTTTGTCTGCAGCACTCTCGACAGTTCCTGAAATCATGAAGCTTCCTGAAGTTGCGACAACCATCGAATTCATGGAAAAAGAAGTGCTGGATGATGCACAGGAATATCTGGGTAAGGAATTCCCGAACCGCAACTATCCAGCTTATCTGATTGTTTCTTATTCAGGCAATTCACAGGCTCATATTGAATCCATGCTGGATACTGCGTGCAATACTGCAGTTAAGTGTGGTGCACTGGATGTGTTCCTGTCTGATACTCAGGAACGTCAGGAAGCCATCTGGAATGCCCGCGGTGCATTCCTTGAAGCCATCAAAAACAGTACAACGGAAATGGATGAATGTGATGTTGTCTTGAACATTGATAAGGTCGCTGAATTTGTGGATTACACAAGAGAATGTGCAGCTAAATACAATGTACGCATCCGCAGTTTCGGTCATGCAGGGGATGGAAACCTTCATGTCTATGTCTGCAAGGATTCTCTTGATGATGAAACATGGAATCATGTTGTGCATGAAGTCATGGATGGTTTCTATGTGAAGGCAAAAGAACTCAATGGTCAGGTATCTGGTGAACATGGTATCGGCCATGCGAAGAAGAAATACCTGGAAGAATCTGTTGGTGAAGCACAGATGAATCTGATGAGAAGCATCAAACGCGTCTTTGACCCACAGGGTATTTTGAATCCTGGTAAAATTGTAGATTAATAGGAAAACGGCAGAGATTATTCTCTGCCGTTTATAATTTCCAGGGCTTCAGCCAGATCTTCAACGTGATAATGAGATGCATCAAGGGCTCTTTGTGAGCCTGCCTTCATACAGAAACTGTTTTCATGAAGCAGTTCAAACATTTCAATGTCATTGTCTGCATCACCTGCAGCATAACAGTCCTTCATATCAAGGTTATGCATCTTGATGTAAGCTTCAATGCCTGTACGTTTTGTGTGTCCTTTGACAAGTCCTTCAATAAACATTTTATTGGAACGGATAAAAACGTATTGATCGCCAAAGCGTTCATGAAGATTTTGAATAATTGGCTCTGAATCAGTTTCGTGAGGAACACGAATCAGCAGTTTGGAAACTTCTGTAACGCCTTTTTCTTCAAATGCCAGATGAAGTC
>JAZRUQ010000065.1:0-4471 GCA_045652605.1 Erysipelotrichaceae bacterium | reverse complement strand
GTTTTCGATAATCGCAGTATTCATGATACTGTTTGGAATAATCATTTCAGTGTTATCAAATGTCTTGATTGTCGTATGACGCAATCCAATATCTGTCACTGTACCGCTGATATTCTTATCGCTAAGCACAATCAGATCACCAACTTTAAACGGCTGCATAATCGCAAGGAAAGTCCCGCCAATAAAGTTTGACATTGACTCCTGTGAAGCCAGAGCTGCCGCAACACCAAACACGCTGGCTCCTGCAGTAAACAAAGTACTTACACCATCAAAAGCTGTAAACTGATTCAGAATTAAAGCAATCGCAAACCCATAAATGAGAACTTTTACAACTTTATTAACAAAATTGTAGCTTGTCAAAGCATCTTTTCCATGCTTTTCTACAGTTTTTTTCAACATGCGATCACTTGCTTTCACTAATACTTTTGCCAGCAGAAAAATCACAATCGCGAAAACAACAGTAAGCACAAGACCCGACTTTGTAAAACCAGTTCCAATCTCCAGTATATTTTTTATAGATAAAGTCATTTCACCCATAAGAATTCCTCCATAGAGGAATATCATACACGTTTTCATTAAAAATTTCAAACATTGTAACGAATTTCTTCAGGATCAATCAGCTGCATCAATGCTGTCCATGTATTTATTCCCACTATACCATCTTCGTCAAGTCCACTCATCTTCTGAAAGCTGAGGACATGCTGTTTAAGCTGTATATCAAAAATTCCATTGATACTGGAAATGTCATATCCCAGATACCACAGAGCATCCTGAAGTGCACATACGCTGACACCAACTGATCCCATCTGAATTGTTTCAAACACAATAACACTTGATGTCGGATCAAAGCTCTGGTGAAAATGCACGATTGCAGGAGCATGGTCAAAATCCTGAATATGTGTGTAATCCCCCTGCATCTCTAAATCCTTCAGCAGCTGTTTTCTGCGAAGCGAATTCAGATTCTGCCCTCCCGTTAAAGCAGTCCCCAGCTTATGGGCAAAGTTCTCCTCTTCAAAATGTTCCCAGATACGAGAAAAACCATGAGTCACATCAAAAGGAACCTTTAATTGATGAAACGAAACGTTGACACTCTTTAGAAACTGCTTTGTACTCCACATCAGTTGAGTTCTGCTGTTCGCACGAAAAGAATCCACAGTCAATACACCATCTGTCGTATAAGGCATATCTTCATGACAGCTTCGACTCATTTTCTCCATTTGTCCTGTTTCTTCATTATAGATTAAAAGAATCATTCTTTCACCTCCACCACATCCTATGCTGCCCTACTGCATCCTCATGGGCCATCCACCATCTGTGATGAATAACTCATAATATCCTGTACTAAAGGAGGGTCACAATGAATTATCTTATTCAAAAAGGAAATGCTTCCGTATCAGTACTCAAGATTCAGCAATGCCTGAATCTCATTCAACCTGATTTAAATCTTAAAGAAGATGGCATCTTTGATGAAAATACTGAACAGGCTATCATGAAGTTTCAGAAAAGTACTGGCCTTGCAGAAGATGGATGTTTATCATCCATCACTTGGGATAAAATCATTTTAAAAGTCAAAACATTAAAAAAAACAGAAGAACTGACAATTCATACTCAACCTGCATTATCAATCGGAGATCAGGGACTGGATGTTTTAAAGGCACAGCAGTATCTTAATCGCATACAGCCAGAATCATTCATTGAAGAAGATGGTATTTTTAACGCCAAAACTCAAATCAAAGTGATACGTTTTCAGAATAAATGTGGTTTAAATCCTGATGGACGCATCGGTATTCTGACTTGGACTAAAATTATTGAACATGTATAAAAGCCATCTTAGAGATGGCTTATTTCGCTTCATTCATGGCTTTACGAATAGTTTTAAGATAGTTTTCAATCTGAATTGTGCATCCACTCAGCAAATCTGAATCAACGGCTTTGCCATCGGCATCCGTTTGGATGCTCTGTACATCATTTTTAATAATGTAATCTTCAAGATAAGCAATCTGATCAATCCATGGAGCTACAGCACTTTCAGGCAATTGATAACTGTCTTTCATTTGTTTCTTTGTTGATTCTCCATAAATTTCATCGATGGACAGTTCTGTGATTTTTCCATCTTTCATACTTAAAGAAACAATTGGTGTACCAAACTGAGTTTCTTCACCCGTAACATCAACAGCTTTCTTCACGGATGGTTCACTGCTGGGGGTTGGACTTGGCGCTGGTGTTGCGGCTGGTGTTTTTGAGCAGGCACATCCACACAACAGAAGACACACAAAATAAACAAGACATTTTTTCATAAAAAATCCTCCTGACCATAGTGTTAACAGAAGGATTCTCTTTATTCTTCTTTCAGGATTTTCATGCAAGATTTATAATCCGGCATCAGATTTTGAATCAGACTATAAAATCGTTTTGAATGATCAGGACAGATCATATGCATATACTCATGAATCAAAACATATTCTATGCATTTAACAGGAACATGAATCAGCATCTGATTCATCACAATCTTTGCTTTTGAAGGCGTACAGCTTCCCCATTTCCCTTTCATTTTACGAACAGTGATTTCAGGATGTGCCAGACGATAATCATCCATCACTTGATCAAGACGTATTCTTTTCTGTTCAAAAATGCTCATCAGCATTTCTTTTGCCTGTTTCTCAAAAACAGATACAACACGGGACTCATCTTTACAAGTCAGCTGCATGATATCACCTTCCAATTCAAAACCTTCATTGTTACCTTTTTGAATTACAAGATAATATCGTCTTCCTAACACCTGAACAACTGGTCGATCAAACGTTCTTAAATTGTGGGCTTCCTTTCTTTTTTTCTGAACTTCAAGATGTTTTAATATCCAATCTGATTTCGACTTGATAAATTCTTCTATTCTTTCTTCAGGCAGACCAAAAGGAGCACTGATCAAAATGACACCCTCAATAGAAAGTCTCATATTCAGGTTCTTTACTTTTTTACGCTCAATTTCCACGTGAATACTCTGTCCATTCAGTACAACTTTCATAGTTCCTCCTTTTGAAAATGTGCCCTAATCCAGGGCACATGTTTATTTAAGCATCTTTTTGATTTTCTTAAGCAAAGCAGTAAGTGATACACGCCATGGTTTGTAGATCAGGTCAAATTCACCAAGATACTCAACATAACGTGAACCCATGGAACTCTTGAAATCCCAAAGTCCAAAATAAGCATCACCCGGTTTAGTAGTTGCAAAGCCAACAAAATCAAAATCTGTAACTCCTGCAAGTTTCATCTGTTCCATCATTGCAATATGAGAACATGCACTAGGTGTAGCATCTACATGATCTTTAGAGTTATACAGATACATGTTGTAAACTTTCTTTCCGATATGCAGATAAATAGCTCCACAAATCATAACTTTTTTATGACCAGATTCAATCATCTGCTGACAGATTTCCATATTTTTAAGTACAGAAGCCAAAGCTTCCTTGTCCTTCTGCATTGCTTTGGATTTAGAATCTGCAGTAAGAGCCTCCAAACGCTTCTGATAGTCTATTTCAGTCACCACGAACTTAGCATAAGGCTGAAGCAGTTCAATGTATCTTCTGAAATACTGTTCCGTCTTAGGGATAAAATGCTGCGTCTTGGATAAATCATTGGCAAACTGAACAAACGTCTTCAATTCTTCATCCGTACCAGGACGCACTGTCACACCAAGCTTCATATTACGCAAAGCTTTCTTGTACACTTTTTTCTTGATGCGGGCAGTATAGTCTCCTTCCTGAAGCGCAGTAATCAGTGTATAACGATTCACCCAGCTGCCGTTATAAGCATATCCATAACCTTTATGTTTAAAACCAAAAGATTCAAACATGCTAGTAATATGTTCATTGTTAAACCCATCATCAATGACTTCACCTGTAATTTCATGATGAATTCTTTCAACGTTCAAATCAATCTTCAACATGGTTGCATTCAGTTTCTTTGCCAAAACATCCAGATGATGCACCATCAGCTGAACCAGATCACGATTTTCATAATCAATGCATGGACCCCAAGGCACATACAGAATCTTCCCCAGTCCTCTTCTAGATGTTAAAACAGCCAAAGCACTGGCAAGAATTTCATCATCCTTCAAAAGAACACATGGATAAAAGGCTTCATCTTTTTCAACATCAACACGAAACTTACCCCATGCTGTTGTTTTCATAAAATGTCCATATGGATGTGATGCGACAAATTCATCAAATTGTAATTCATCCTGAACAATCTTAAATTCCGTCATAAGTACCTCTTTTCTATCCATCAATTATTTTACAACATCTTTCCTTAGAATTCCATTCGCCATCATCATTTTTCAAAATGACACAAAAAAAGCCTTCCACCGAAGGCTTTGTGATAAAAAAAATGGGGCGATCGACGAGACTCGAACTCGCGAATGCTGGAGCCACAATCCAGAGTGTTAACCAACTTCACCACGACCGCCATAGTCAAG
>JAZRUQ010000064.1:0-11849 GCA_045652605.1 Erysipelotrichaceae bacterium | reverse complement strand
CTAGCTGTCCATCAATAGGTGTGACACGTAATTCAATACCTTTATGTTCAACAGGTTGATGATTAACTTCAACATGTACACCTAACGGAATCTTAATTGTCGTATCAGCATCAGTTACAACACCATAGATAGGGTAAATCTGAACATTGAATTTCCCTGTTCCACTTAAATGAAGTGTATAATTGATTTCTAAATCAGAAATAACCGGTGATTTAAAACGATTTTCATATTTGCCTCTATCTGCAAATTCAAGTGTGATCTTTTCCTCAGAATCGTGCTGATTTGTTACATCAAACACATAATCTCGAAGAACGATATTTCGGTCCACAACGATTTCATAATCCATCGTATTCTTTTCATCAATCTTGCTGATATCGAATTCCTGCAGATAATAATCAGCAGTATCTGATACATGTATATTTTCGTAGTTAACAGGCACATGGATGGAAGTATTCTTATTCTTCACACAGCCAGCAGTCACCAGCAAAATCATCATCAACAATACTATGCGCTTCATTATTCTCACTCCTTTATCAAATCATCAACAAATTGGGCTATGTCTTTGTAACATGTTCTCTTTTAGGAAAACCAACGACCCAAAGTGCAATTCCAGCAACAGAAAAAAAACTGAAGTATTCTTGATGGTAGAACACCAAATAAGAGGAAAGAGGATTCCACACTATGTTTTGCCAGATACCAGACAACGCAAAATCTGCACTATTGTAAGAGTTGTGAGTTTGAAGCCACTGCCAGCGAATAATCTCCGAACGCAACAAGTCGACCACAGGTGGGATTACAAATAGCACCCACAGGAACAAAGCTATCAAAAGGATACCTCTAATCAGAGGAATGTTCTTATCCTTCAATCGTTTAGCTCCAAGAAAAACATGAAAACTCTGCATTGCGGTCCAGCCAAGCATCATTAACAAACTCGGAAGAACAGTGATTCGAAGTAGAAGTTTTGGAACAAGAGTAAAATGCCTTGTCTGATACGCTTGTGCTAATGGAGACAATGTGAACCAGGTTATCCCTAATACTAGAGTGATGAGAAAAGCGATAACTAGTGTTTTTCTTTCTAACCATTGCTCGGGTGTTGGCTGTACACCATAAATTACCGTATTAACATCAGTATCTAGCACTTCGGCAATCTTCCTGAGCATTTCCACATCTGGACGCGAACGACCAGTTTCATAATTGGATATAGTTTGTCTGGTGACAAATAATTTCTCTGCTAATTGCTCCTGAGAAAGTTTGTTTTCATCACGGAGTTGTTTTATGTTCTTTCCAATATCGCGCATCTTCTTCACCTCCTATTTGGAGTATAACGTAATACAGATAACAAGTCACGCAAAGAATCTTTGCAACGGGTATTCGTCAGTGTGGGAATATTCTTCTTCTACAAATTCACGTCTATTTAACTGTTCTTTAAAGAATCTTCTATTATTTCTTCATAATAAAGTCCGTTTATTTATATTGATCTGAATTTTTCTTGAAATAAAAACACATTGGTAATCATGAGATAAAGCGTCCATTAATCTGTTATACCCTCTTGAACAATCTGCATATGGGCATAGTGGGTATAACAAATCACAAAACACAAGCAAGTTATACTATTTTCATCATGCAAAGTGCCTGTTTTCTGCTAAAGGTAGTATTTACACAGTCGCAGCAGAACAGAAAGCGCGCACCACTTACGAAAACCTCATGCGCTTAGCCAAAGACCCGGAAGTTTACAAAGTCCTCAAATTCTTAAGAGAACGTGAAATCGTACACTTCCAGAGATTTGGAGAAGCACTCGAATTTGTCAGAGCAGACTTAAACAAAAAGAATTACTACGCTTACAACCCTGCATTTGACAAATACACATCCCGATAAATAGAAAAAGTGGTTCAGGTTTACCCTGAACCACAATTCATTTTTAAATGATTATATTTTATGCAATCTTTCTGTTTTTCTCTTTTTGTTTACCACAAACAGAATCAACATCAGAAGTGCTGAAACACCCATCAAAAGACCATATCCCATCACGTTGCTGTCATCACCTGTGTTTGGAACAACCACTGTTGGTGTAGAGTCAACCGGCTTTTCAGGAACATTTTCTGTTCCCTTATATGTATTGGTGAACGAAGCACTTATTTCAGTCAGAGGAACATCGCTTCCTTCTGCAGTTACAATAAGTTTTCCTTCCTGGTTCACTTTCACAACAAGACTGATTTCAACTTCCTTCTTGTCATAAGTGATACCAGGTTCATTCTGATTCACTTCACTTAATACAAACTCATACTTCTTTTCACTCATGTTTGGTCCCAGATGAGTTTCATCAAACACCAGGATAAAGCTAGCCTTTCCTTCAGCATTCGAAGCTGTTACTATTCTTGAAGACTCATTTTCACCTTTCAGCTCGAACTCAAATCCTGCAAGACCATGTGTTCCAGTTCCTGTGATTTCCAGAATCTTATCAATGTTGAGCAATACATAGACAGGTGTGTATTCATTGACGAAATGGAAATCAGAATTGATTTCTTCCAACGCATTCCACTCGTTGTCCACAAATACTTCTGTCATTGATTCAAGTTCACCAGTTTCTTCATTGTAATTCACTGTCACTCGAACCGGTATTTCACTTTCATCGTAAACAATTGTTGGATTTGTGCCCTTCTGTTCCTTGAATACATAGCGGAAAATGCCTGGCAGATCAAAGATAGCCTTTACTACAAACGAAGATCCAACATTGCTTCCACTAAATACAGGAACATCTGATGTTATGTTTCCATTTTCATCAGCTGGATATAGTCCAAAGACAAACTCTGAATCAACGAGTTCACGTCCTACAAGCGTCTTTTGACCTTCAAACACAACTTCTTCTTCATCTGCATCGAATGTATTCACAAACTTGATGTCATCTCGATCAACATTCGTTTCATTTTTCTTGTAAGTGACTGTATAGCTGAAATGATCACGATGAGTTGAATTGTTTCCTGCCTCATTCAAAGTAACCACAACCGTTACCAGATATTCAGCATCATCATAAGTCACTGCATTTTTCACATTAGCGACTGCATCTTCAGGAATCTTTTCCACAATCAGATAATGATATGTTCCTGCTGTAGAGAACTTCAGATAATTTGTTGCTTCATCAACTCCAGTTGTTGCTGGATCATCTTCAACATCCGCAAACACAAAATCACCATTGCCTTGAACTGTTGTAGTTAAAAGCGGTTCAACTTCTGGCGTACCTTCGTTCACATCCACACGATTTCCCTGTTCATTTGACTGATACAGTTCAAATGTAAATTCAGGCATTGTGACCTCAGTTCCATAATTCCATCCTTCCAGTATCTTTGTTCCACCAAGATCTGTCAGAATAATGTTTTCTGGATGCACAATGTTCATAAACTCAGCTTTGTCATAAGATGCTGAATTTCCAGCCATTGCATAGCTGACGGTCGCCTTAAGATAGCCATTCAAATCATCCACCACATTCACACGAACATGATAAGTTGCTGGGTCATATACGATAGCTGGATCATCATTCATCACTTTTTCTGTCACGATGTAATGATAGTCGCCAGGTTCGTCATATTCTTCTACAAATTCAAAGTGACCTGTGCTGTCTGCTTTCACACTTTCTATCTTCGTACCCTTTGTCCATTCACCCTGAGCTACGCTTGCTTCATACAATTCAAATTCAAAGAAATCATGGAAATTCACACCTTGATATGCCGCATCCAAAAGTGCTCCATCAATAGACTTGCTTCCCTCAATGGTTGCAGATACTGCATTGACATCATATTTATTCGTAAATTCTGCCAAGCCATTTGAACTAAGCCCTGTCACTGCAGCCACCAATTGTCCTGTTCCCTGATCTTTGACCTCAATAGTTACATGGTATTTTGCAGCATCATAAGTAATCCCATTCAGCATATGATTTGAGTCAACCCCTTCAGGAATGACTTCTTCAATCACATAATAGTATTCCCCTGCATTTTCATAGTGCAGTTCAAACTGGAATGCACCTGCATCACCGGCAATTCCATTTGTGACTGTCTGAAGCAGTGCTGCACCTGAAACTTCAAACTGTGCTGTTGTTTCATACAAATTGAATGAGAATGTGTTTGGATTCAACGTCCACAAATCACTTTCAAGAGTCTTTTTCCCATTCAGGAAGACATCAACAGCCTGTGCGGCATATGTATTCACAAATTCAATGACTGCTTCTGGCTTTCCTTCTGCAGAAATGTTCTGAACTTTTGTGATTGTTGCAGTTAAGCCGCCCTGTGTATTTCCACTCACTGTAACAGTTACCAGATATTTCGCAGGGTCATAATGGATACCTGCATTTGTACCTGCTGTTTCTTCGACAACATAGTAATAATTGCCAGTATGCGTATACACAAACAAGGATGTTGCCTCATTTTCAGCAGTTTCTGGATTGTCAGATGCATCCGCAAAGACAAATGTTCCGCTTCCTTTTACTTTCTGCACCAAAGATGCACTATCGCTCGATACAACGCCATTCTGATCACTTTCTGAAATCACAAAGCTGAATTCAGGAAGTTCAAGATTTTCCGCAAATCCACGCAATTCCTTCACTCCTGTTACTGGAACAGTCAGTTTCACTGGATTTGGTACATAAGTATTTTTAAATTCAAAATCCACATTCGCAATCAGAATATTCTCTTCTGTTTCTGTTGATCCGACTGCTGGATATACCTGAACATTGTCCACATAAACGCTCAATGCAGGAACTACAACACCTGTATTTTCTGAAGGTGTAGAACCAGCTTCAACACGAACACGATATTCTCTTCCATCATAGACGATTGTTCCTGGATAAGAATGTGCTTCAGAACCATTGCCTTTGTTTACTTCTTTAATTACATAATAATGATTTTCCAAATTGAATTCACGATCTGCAGATTGAGAATAGACTCGATTGAACACTGCATTTCCGGCACCATCTGTTTTCAATGTCGCAATCACATTGCTGTCATTTGCTTCACCTGTATCACTTTCAACTTCATGAACAGTAAATTCAAATCCAGACAATGGAATGCTTGTTCCGGTACCTTCATTTTCAACAATTTTATTGATGTTCAGAATCACTTCTGCAGCACCTGTAACAAGATACTGGTTATTGAATGTTGCAGAAATCACTTTATCGTTGATGGTTACATCACTTCCTGCTTTCACACTTGAAACAGTCAGCTGACCATTGCCCGCATCAACAACTTCAACCACGAAGACACATTCAACAGGGTCATAGATGATTCCTGGATAATCCTGTGAAGGAACTTCCACCACTCGATAAGAGTATGTTCCTGGCTGAGTAAATTCAAAAGAAAGACCCTGTGTCAAGCTCTTTGTATGATCTGCTTCATCCTTCACAAATTGGATAGTGTATTCTCCATTCTGAACATCTTCATACTGATTTCCAATCAGCTGCTGAAGTTTGAATGTAAATACCACATTCTCTGAAACAAAATGAGTATCTGACAGATTTTTCGTAATCTTCAAATCATAATCATTCAATGTAACAGAAGACGCTTTGTATTGATTCACAACATGAATTTCTTTTGTCTGACCAATAGCCACTGTGACAGAGTCTGTTGTCGCTTCATCATCCACAAAGAATCCACTAGGAAGATTTATTTCATTCGCTTCAACAAGCACGCCATCTTCCAATCCTTCAATATGCAGATAGTCATTATGACCAAGACTTACACCATATGCATGCATCTGCTGACCATTGGCCTGGAATTTATACGTTCCTGAAGTCACATCCAGAATCACTTTTCCACTAATTCTTTCAACAGAAGATGCTGTTGCATTCACCAATGTCGCAGGATATTCATTTTTCAATGCTCTTCCTTGTCCATTCATGAAGATTTCAAACACAAATTCTACGTCTGTTTTATGTGCCGCATGCTCAGAAATCACTGTCTTTTCAATGACGACATCTCCTGTAACCACTTTTTTATTTGTAAATTCAACTTCAGTAATCAAATCATCTGAAACATTGAACTGAGTTGAATTTCCAGACAAAGTCACATCCTGCTGATTCACAGTGATTTTAGAAACTTCATAGTTTTCAGTTTCTGTTTCTGTAATCGTTACGTTCATTCCTGAAAGCGGATGTTCACCATTTCCTAAGACATACACTGTTTCATTTGCCTTCAGGAAAACATCTGCAGAACCATCATTGAATTGAATCGTTCCATAGACTCTATTTCCATGAACATCTTCAGTTACCTTCACATAAGTTTCAGTGCCGTTGCTGTTGTTGAGCGCAAGAGTAAACTGATACAGCGTATCATCCGCATTCAAGCTGGAATCAATTTTCTTTGTCAGCTTCAGTCCTTCATATGGGTCAACAACCAAACGTCCATTGTTTCCAAGCACATCATCCACATGATAAGAATCTTGTGCTATATGCACATATGGATAGGACGCATATGGAACTGTATTCGTATTGTTTTGTGATTTTCGAACGACATGATCATTGAAATAACGATGAATGACACCCTTCTTTACATAAGCGCCTGTGCCATCATGATCAAAATTGTCTTCTTCAGCAATCACTTGATCCGCAATCTGAACATATTCATAAGTTGAACGATATTGCGTTCCATCATATGTATAAATCAGATAACGATGATAATACGTATTGCCTTCTGAAATGGAAGCAGCACGAGTCCCATTTCTATCTGTAAACACTGGTGTGTTTTCATTGTAGTAATAATGTTCATTTTCTTCAGAAGGTTCATACATTGCATACGCATTGTGCAGCCAAGGCTCACCTGTAGCCGTCTGATCAGACTGCCATGATGACCATTCATTTGTGTAGAACACATACTTTCCGTTATCCGGATGTGAATCTTCCGTTACTTTTGCATCAGGAGCAGTTGAAGAAAGATTCAACAGATCAACTTCTTCTGAAAGCCCCACTTCATACAGCAAGCGAGTAGGATATTCAGCACCCTTTACTTCATATCTGCTGATATCTTCAGGTCTTTCTGAATTCAGTTCAACATGATATTCAATCAAAGGAATCAGTGATGCTGGAAGACGTCCATACATCATTGTTTCTCCCTTGACAACACGAACTCCACGTCCACTTGTATAATCCGCAATAGCCTCACTCACCTGAACAGATGCATAAAGAACATCTGTTTCACGGTGCCCTTCTCCCAGACCATCCAGGAAAAGATAGCTCTTGTTTGCCGAAACAGCACCTGCAGGTGCATTTTCAAGACCTGCTTCAGTACCATCCCAGAAGCCCAGATATGTTCCTTTGTCATTACCAAACCAGCCTACATAGTTGCTGAACTGACCTGTTGAAGCATTGTATGAAATCTGCCCTTTATCATATGCAGATTTAAGCAATTGGCGTACTTTCGTGATGTTTTCCGGATTTCTTTCCAATCCAAGACGATCAGCCAATGCCCAGACCACATTATCCCCCAGTTCAGTTGGATTCTGTTCAGTCCCCGCACTTCCTGTCACAATAAATCTCGCAAATTTTTCACCTGTATAAATGTCATCGCCAAACTGAAGACCTTTCACTTCTTTTACTTCCATGTATTGACCAATGTAGTCAATAAATGTCAGATATCCATCCAGATTCACCAGATCAGATTCAATCAAGGTTGGATAGTAAAGCGACTGAAGGATAATTTCCTTGACGATATTGTCAAAGGCAGTAATCAATCCCTGTTCATTGCCTGCACGATAATAACCATCAGAATAACTTCTATACTCAAGCAATGTTTCTTTCATAAATGCAGGATCATAGGAAAGACGAATGTTGGAATCCACCAATTTCGTATTTCCTGATGATGTCAAATCATCCCAATACTTGTTAAAGCGATTGATCAATGCAGGATTTGCCCCCTGATAATTTGGATCAGGATTCATCACTAGCGCTACATCTTCATCTACGTTCAATCCCAATGTATAAAACAATGGTGATTCATTGTAATGCTGATCAATTGCATATTTCGCATAAGAAGCAGTCAGCTGAGACAGGAAAGTAATATCATCATAGCCATGATCTGCATAGTTCATTTCATTTTTGCCCAACGAACCATTCTGTCCATCAAAATCAGTCACAGCCAATGTAGGCTCACCATCTGTCATAATAACCATGATTGGAAGACGATCCGTACCAGCCTGGATTTCTTCAGGCTTGATAGTTACATCATCCTCATCAACCGCTAAGAACTGCTGCAAGGCAACATAGATTCCATCCTGAATGAATGTCCCTGAACTTGTTGTCTTCTCTTTCGTCTGTGCAGACGCATTGTTCGAATTCTTAACACCTTCCACAACATAAATGTTGTTCCATTCACTGTTCTTGTCTTTCTTAAAATGCAAAAAGTCATTTACACCATCTGGACTGTTGTTTGGACCATATACATCTTTCGTAGCAGTATAGCGGTCTAATGGCAGCAGAACTTCCGTCGCACCAATAGCCTCTCTATCAAAACGTCCTGTTGTATTCCCTGCATAAACAACCACACCTACACGATTGTGATTGTTCAGTGCCAAAAGCTCCTGCATCGCTTTATTTGCAGCATACGCAAGTTCATCGACAGATCTGTTGTTGATCATTGATGTCGACATATCCAGCACCAAAATTGTGTCTGTTGGAACATTTGAATATCCTACGACACTTTTTGTAGAAGCCAATGCAGATAAACTCACAAGAAAATGATTCTCATCGATGCTCAGCTTTTCAGCAGTTTCATTTTCTGCAGTCGCATTCACATAAGCCTCTTCAGAGGCAAAAACAGACTTATCTGTCCAAATACCACCCGCATGAGCTGTACTGTTCTGCTGAAACAACTGCTGCCAGTCATTCACTGAACTGCTGTCCACAACCTGTGACATCGATTCTTCTGCATGCACAGTTTTCATCGGCATCATCGTAAATGAACCCATCACCAGAACAAAACTCATCAGAACTTTCCAGAATCTTCTCATATACATTCCCCTTTCATAAAAAGAATGAATTCCCCGTTCATTCTCTATCAATTTGACAAATTCATTCATCAATTTGCCATTATTTTCCAATTTCAATTATATAATTTTTTACTATGAATTTATATCAAAATGCTTAAATAATATTATTTTTGACCAGGAAATAAATACTTGTCATCAATATCAAGCGGTTCATTGTTGTACATATGAAACATCACCTTCACATATTCACCATGATCAACACAATTCAATACATCATTTCATTTTCCAGTATTGTCCATCGTAATTTCAATCGAGGCAGACCATTTTTTCATTAGAATCAAATTAAAAACACGAGTCAACTTGACTCGTGTTACATATTCATTAACTTTTTATAACGATCCAATGACTTCGGCAAGAACTGCCAGTTCAAATAAGTCAATACACCTGGTGCCAGAACCAGAAGTTCCATCATAAACAGAAACACCAGACCAGGAACCGCCAGATTCAGCATCATGACCATAAGCCCTTCAAACGGACATTTTAATCCATACTTTAAAGCACAGACAATGGTATCCTTTACACCCTTTGTCAACTCTTCTGAAATCATCACAAAGGATACTGTTGTTTCAAAAATGACAACCATTAAACTGATTGTGATCACAATCATGCCTGCCATCTGTACCCATGTTCTTGCATCTCCATAAAACAACAAATCAAAACACAGAATCAGAACAACCACCAGATTCAATAACCATACCAATGTTGCAGGTTTAAAGTATTTGATAAATGCCCCAAAGAATGCTTGAAAGATTCTTTTTTCTCCATATCTTACATACAACTTCATAGCCTTGTTTAAAGCCGTTGCGGATGCACCAATTGTAATGACAGGTACACTGCACAAAATAAACAACAGCCCCAATGCCATGATATACGTCAGTTTCTCTCCTAATGCAAGGAAAGATTCAAGATTCATTTTCTTGTTCATGATATTCCTACTTTCATCAATGGATTTATTTTATCACAAAGGCTATAAGAAAACAGTCCTTTCGGACTGTTTCTATTCAAATGATACGTTAATTGTTACTTCTGCCACATGTCTGACCATTGCCAGCATACTGCAGTTTTCGCTTGCGTTTTCAAGTGCCTCAACAACGGATGCGTGATCATCATAGGTTTTAATCGCAACACTGACATCCACACTTTCCAGCATAGTCGGAACTTCTTTGCGCTTGCTTCCTGTGACCTCTACATCACAGTATTTGATTTTCAGCTTCATTTTTTCACATTCAGCCAGAAAATTCGCATAGAAACATCCACCAATTGCTGCATATGTCAAATCATATGGGGCAACACCCTGTTCATGATTCATTTCAATGCGCTGTGAGTTGATTTCTGTTACACCATGAAATCCATTTTCAAAATGCAGTTTCATTCTTATTACCCCTTCAAATAGTGGAAAACACTTTGTGCGGCAATCGCACCATCACTGGTAGCAGTCACCACCTGACGCAATGTCTTGGCAACAACATCACCTGCTGCATAAACGCCTGGAATCTTTGTTGCCATGTGTTCATCAACCATAATATAACGCTGCGTGTCCAAAATATCCAGATGAGACACAAAGCTTGTGCCTGGATCCTGTCCAATGTATGGGAATACAGCTTTGACGTTCAATGTCATCTTTTCTTCTGTTTCTACATTCTTTAAGACAATACCGGATACTCTTCCATTTTCACCAGTTACTTCAACTGGTACATGTTTTCTGATAACTTCAATCTTGTCGTTTTCTGCCAGCTGTTGCTGAACAATTTCATCAGCACGGAATACATCACGACGAATCACGATGTAGACCTTCTTGGCAAACTGTGTCAGATACATTGCTTCTTCCAGGGCAGAGTTCCCTCCGCCAATGACAGCTACTTCTTCACCCTTAAAGAAAGCACCATCACATACAGCACAATAAGAAACACCTTGACCTGTATAACGCTGTTCACCTGGAACATTCAACAGTTTTTCATCGCGCCCTGTCGCAACAATCACTGCTTTTGCAGTTACAGTTGAACCATCCATCAGTTCGATTTCTTTGATTTCACCCAGATCATTCAACTTTGCGACATCACCATATAAATATTCAGCACCAAAAGCAGTACTATGTTCAAACATCTTCAGAGCCAGTTCAGGACCACCGCTTGTGACAAATCCTGGATAATTGGAAATCTCATTGGTTTTCACCAGCTTTCCACCAGGTGCACCCTTTTCCAGCATGGCAGTCTTTAAACCTGCACGTGATGCATACACAGCAGCACTCATCCCAGCTGGTCCTGCACCTAAAATCACTACATCATATTGTGCGTCCATGAATGTTCCTCCTTCACAATTTCCACAAGCTCCATTAAATCATCGATGGCACGATTCGGTTTTTCATCCATCATCGCCTGTCTTCTTTCAGGCATTGACAAATAAGCCACCGTAAATCCACCCGCATTTTTCCCAGCCTGAATATCACTGACAGCATCACCCACATAAATCAAAGAATCATGACCAATACCCAGCTTCTGACAAGCCATCAGAATACCTTCAGGATCTGGTTTACTCTTTTGAACATGGTTTTCTGCAACAATCACATCAAAATAATGAGTCATCTCATTGATATCCAGACCTAAACGAGTAATATCTTCTACCTTAGAGGTAACAATACCCAGCTTGTATCCTTCATTCTTCAGCGCTTCCAGCATTTCTTTTGCGTTTTTCATTGGACGCACTGTATCAGGATGAATTGCCTTGTTGATTTCACGATATTCTTGAATCAGCTGATCGACATCCTGATCAGGAAAATAAATTTTCATCATCTTTGATAAAGGAGGACCAATAACAGAAACCTGTTT